>JBAYAD010000093.1:0-9351 GCA_041669965.1 Selenomonadaceae bacterium | reverse complement strand
TCCATCGCAGCAAGTTCATTTGCCTGGCTTTGGGGCGTAACGCCCCAGCAGCAGCGGCGATCGACAGCAATCTGTACTGCGAGCAGGCAACGTATCACAAGCAAATTCAAGTCATATTCAAAGGGACCGCAATAACCGTGTCCTTACTTAAGCAGCATCGCATCATCTAAACTTTTTACAGCAATTCTTAGTTGTCGTTCGATAAGTTTAAATCGATTAGCAATTTTTATTTCATTTTTTTGTCGATATATAATCTCGGATGTCTGTGCATTAATTAAAAGTTTTTCTAATTCCACTTTTTGTTTTTCAACATCTTCAAATATCTGTAACATGATTGCATTACTTCCTTCTATTCGTCTTTTAAATTTTAAACTGCACTATATCTTTACTATCATTTTAAAATTCCTTACTTCACAGCTATTATTGTACCATTTTATAACTATACTGCAACATAAAATTTAAGAACAAAGCAGCCGCCGAACTCCCACCCGGTTTTAATCGTTGGTTTTCAGCTACTGCTTTACTCTAATCAATTCTTAACTTTTATCTTCATCTTTAAAACTAAAGCTTCCGCTTCTGCATTATCATTTATTTCATTTCATCAATTTCTTTTTTATTTGGTATAGACGATTGTGCACCTTTTCTTGTCACTGTCAAAGCGGATGCTTTGGCAGCAAACCGTATAGCCTCATCATAATTATCTTTATCAAGCATTAATGCAACTGCAGCTGTAAAACAATCACCCGCTGCAGTTGTATCTACCGCTTTTACTTTTTTCGCCGGAAAATGCTTTGCATAGTTTTTTTGCACTAATAGAGACCCTTTTTCTCCCATCGTAACAATAACCGTTCCTACACCTTTATTTATAAGCTTTTGCGCAGCTATTTTTATATTTTCCTGCGTGTTTACAGGCATTCCAGTCAAAACTTCTAATTCTGTTTCATTTGGCTTTATAATATCAACATTTTCCAGGCACGTATCTGCCATGATCTTTACCGTCGCAGGTGCAGGATCAAGAATTACGATTTTTCCTTTTTTCTTAGCTAATTTGGCTGCATAATCAACCACTTTTAAAGGAATCTCTAATTGAATTACAACTGCATCACATTCATCAAACAAATGCTCATTTGTATCAAGCCAGGCTGTATCCAGTAAATAATTGGCTCCCCGAATAACCACAATACTATTTTCACCCGTTTTATCTACGGTAATAAAAGCTCTGCCTGTATCCGTCTCAGACATGCGTTTTACAAACTCCGTAGAAACACCCACGGAATTAAGATTATTGATAAGCATTTCTCCGTATGCATCTGTTCCTATACCGCCGATCATCGCGACTTTTCCACCAAGTTTTGCTATCGCATAGGCTTGATTCGCGCCTTTCCCTCCCGGTACCAAAGAAAAGTCTTTTCCAAAAATAGTTTCCCCTGGTTTTGGCATAGTATCCGTATTAATAACAAAATCCATATTAAGACTACCCACTACTAAAATATTTTTCATTACACTAGCCCTCCTTATATCTCTGCTTTAAATTTTAGATCTATATCATCTTTATACATATTCAGGGCACTTCTCTGAGGCAGTACAGGCTGCACACCATATCCGGCTACACATATGCCCGCACTATAACTGGCAAACCCTATTGCTTTTATAATATTCATTCCCTCACTCAAATAAACTGCCAATGTACTTACAAATGCATCAGCCCCGCCAGTAGTATCTACTGCGTGAACCTTTGCTGCAGGAAAAAATCTGCTATACTCTTTATTTTTTAAATAACAGCCATCTGCCCCCAGCGTGATTATTACATTTTCAGCTCCTATATCAAAAAGTCTCTGCGCTTTTTTCTCTACTGTCGCTTGCCCAGGTAAAAGCAAAGCAAGCTCCTTACGACTTGGAATAAAAAATTTGACTTTTTTTATAAGCTCTTTTGAAAAACTATTAATCCCCGCCGGTTTTACAATAACTTTCACTTGTTTTTTTTCACATATAGCTATTGTATAGGCAACTGCATCTTCTGGTATTTCCGTTGAAAGCAAGCAATACTTTGCCCCATCAAATAAATGAGCCTTACTATAAATCTGAGCACGCTTTAATTTATTATTAGCCCCCCGGTAAATTACGATGGTACTATTTCCATTTGCCGCCACATTAATATAAGCTTTTCCTGTATCTAGTGAATTATCAAAAACAATACCTTCTGTTCTGACATTATTTGCAATAAGGCTGTTATATATTTCTTTTGCCGCAGCATCATTCCCCAGGCATCCCAGTGCATAGGCATCGCCTCCTAATTTTGCAACGCCTACGGCCTGATTCGCTCCTTTCCCTCCTGGAATAAGTGAAACAGAAGAAGCTGTCATATTTTCACCATCAACTGGTATTCTAGGCAAAGATATAGTAACATCCATGTTCATGCTTCCTACCACAACGATTTTTTGCCCTCTTTTATAGGCAGGAGGAGTTGCCGTGCTTTTCCTTTCTATAACAGAAAAGAATAAATCCGTTTTTGTCGATGTATTATCTTTTACATTTTCTATAGCATTAATCGTCTTACGTACCAAAAAAGCAGCAATTTCATCCCATGAAATTTTCAATGCTGTAAGCGGCGGTTCTATAATCTCAGCATATTCAGAATCTCTTGCACATAGTATCGAAATATCTTCAGGAACCAGCATCCCCTTATCGGATAAATATTTGTACAGCCTAACTGCAGTTTTTGTATTGTTACATAATATTGCAGTGCAATCCATCGATAGCCAGTTTTTCAAATCGCCATACAATACTTCTTCCTGATATATATTCATTGGGTCATAAACAAATTTTTGTTCGTATAGGGCTTTGATATATCCTTTTTTTATAGCTTCATCATTTTTTCCTAAAATGCAGGCAATATTATGATGCCCCTTACCTAATAAATGTTTCGTTAATTTGTATCCGGCATTTTCCATCCCGCATAACAATCCCGGTATTTTTAGCTTATTTTCATTCTTATTCCCAAACGCAATTACTGAAATATCTTTTTTCATTAATTCTTTTTCTATATATGCAGTGTCTACGTTGTCTGCGAGAATTATAGCCGCCTCTACATTTTTACTGCATAAAATCTCTGCACTACGTGCTTGCTCCACTTTTTCTTCTTTTATCGTTGTTAGTATTAAACTGTAGCCTGCTTCTGAAATATATTTTTCTATATTATAAAGGATCATATCGGTATCTCTATTTTTTTTATCTATAATAACTGCTATGATATAGCTTTTGGCATTTTTATGATTAAGTACATTTGCATAAGGTGCATAATTATATTTTTTAGCAATATCTAAAACTTTATTTCGCGTTTCACTGCTTATTTCTTTATCTTTTTTATTTATAACTTTTGAGACGGTGGCTGCGGAAACACCTGCCATAGCAGCTATATCTTTTATATTCATTATGAATCTCCTCTCTTACGAAACTGTTTTAGTAAATTATTTTCTTTATCACATTTTAGCACAAATCACTAACATGTCAAGTTTTTCTGAAAAATCACAGGATTTATTTTTCTTTTCATTAAAAAGCTATTTTAATGATGTACTACTACAATTACAGTCATTTTGTATTATAATAGAAACAACGTGATCTAAAAAAGATTGGAGCTGCTAACAATAATGAAAACAAAAATGCTACTGCTTATCATCACTTTATGGCTGTTCTTTTTACCAGGACAAGGCTTTTGCAGCGAAAAAAGTGATTTAACGCGCAGTGATTTCCCTGTGATTTTAATGTACCACGACATTAAGCCAACAGAAATAAATGGTTTTGATGTTTCCACCCGGGATTTTTGCCAGCAGCTGGATTGGCTTACAGCGAACGGCTATCAAACATTGTCAATGGATGAGTTTACCGCCGATCTGAAGGAAGGGACTTTTCCGGCTAAAAGTGTTTTAATTACTTTCGATGACGGTTATGAAGGTGTTTATACGTATGCTCTACCGGAATTGCGTCGGCACAACATGAAGGCTTCATTTTTCATCATTAAAAATGATATCGGCACAAAGCTGCCGGGTTATCCTTATATGACGGAAGCCCAGATTAAAGAAATCAGTCGTGATCCACTATTTGCAATTGAGCCGCATACCCTGAGCCATCCTGATCTCAGGCAGCTTTCGGACGAACAGCTGCAAGCGGAAATTGGTGAAGCTAAAACCTTTTTTGAAGAACTAACCGGCAAGCCCTGCAAAACAATGGCTTTTCCTTATGGGTATTACGACAAAAGAGTGTTAGCAGCAGTACAGCAGTCTGGTTACGAGGCTGCTTTTTCCGTCAGTGACCGTGGTCTCTTTGGTTATAGTCCGCGTTTTTCAATACCTCGAATCTATATGGGAAGTATGCTGGGGAAAAACGACATGGCTCTATTTATAAAATTTGTTCAAAATTACCATACTATGCCAGCCGAAGCTTTTGCCGAACGCTTCGGTCCTTTGCAATAAAAGCAGAAAAAACGAGGTCAATAGATTTTTTTATCTACCGACCTCATTTTGATTCTTACTATTTTTGTTTTTGTGTTATACCATTTAATGTAATTTATTTTTTGAAATAATTTACATTTATATTTGTAAAGTGTTATAATTGCATAAGACTTTTGTCTGTATAAAAATACATAATAGTAGTATTGTTTTACATAGTCGTAAAAATGTTGTGCTGATATTAAGATATTGTTGGAATTTAAGATAATTACGCACTTCAATATTGCTGCAAATCGTATGAGGTGGATTTTTTGAGATTGATCAATATTAAAAAGGCAACAAATACAATGTGTTTGGCAAAACCGATTTATCAAAAGAATGGCTCAAATATTTTATTGAATAAAGGCTGTTCTGATTTGACAATTTATAAAGACAAATTGACGCAACTGGGAATACACTATGCTTATATTGAAGATGCTGTTCCAAATGAAATTTTACTCAATGATGCTATCCAGCAAAAAACTCGCAACAAAAGCAAAAAAATAGTCAAAGAAACAATCAACAGTGTTTCTCAAGGACAGGACATCAATATTAAACAAGTAAAAAATGTTGTTGAGAAAATGATCAACGATATCTTAAAAAATAAAAACATTTTGATTGGTTTATCAGAGATCCGAAATGTTGATGAATATACTTTTTCTCATTCTGTAGATGTAGCTGTTTTAGCTTTAATTTTAGGTAAATCTCTTTGTTACAGCCATAAACAACTGCAAAAACTTGGCGTAGGTGCTTTGCTGCATGATATTGGCAAAGCTAAACTCCCCAGTGAAATCATCAACAAACCGGGCAAACTGACTGCGGAAGAATTTCTTGCCATCAAAGACCATCCCCGCCTGGGCTTTGATGCAGTTAAACACAATTGGGGCATAGGACCTTTATCCCGGACGATTATTCTCTCTCATCATGAAAAAATAGACGGTACAGGATATCCTCGTCAGGTTAAAGGGAAAAGCATTCATGAATTTGCCAAAATAGTGGCAATTTGTGATGTCTTTGATGCCCTAACCGCCGATCGCTGTTATAGTCCCAAGTGGCCGGTTCAGCAAGCAATTGACTATTTAATTGAAAACACCGGGACACATTTCGATAAAGACTTAACCGAAAAATTCGTTGCGCACATTGCTATTTATCCGAAGGATTAATTACTTGCTTTATGTTTATGCCTATAATCTTCATGAACATATGATTTTTGTCTATCTGCATATAATTAACTCAATTTTTAAATAGACTATGCATTTCGTTTATCTATTTTTTCCTAAAACGTAGTACCACGTATATATTTCAAAACTCCATAAGTTTTTTCATCAGTTTCAATCTTGTATTTTTGCAGAAATTATACCATGCTGCATACTCCATTATGGCCATTAAGTTTCTTTAATGGCCATAGCAATTTTATGAGCTGCCGTGATAAGATCACTTTCGCTATGTGTTGCCATGACCGCAGCCCGCAGACGGGCACTGCCTTTTGGAACCGTCGGATAACGTATAGCAGTAAGAAAAACACCTTCCGCAAAAAGTCGTTGAGCAATCTTCATCGCTTTTTCTTCATCACCAATAATAATTGGCACAATCGCTGAATTAGATTTTACCGAAATACCTTCTCTACTAAGTGCCTGGCAAAAACGGGACGTATTGCTCCTTAAACGCGTAATACGTTCTGGTTCCATCTCAAGAATTGATAGCGCTGTTTCTGCCGCGGCCAAAGCCGCTGGAGCAAGACTCGTCGAAAAAATAAAGCTGCGAGCAGTATTGCGGAGATAATCGATAAGAAGTTGACTGCCACAGACAAAACCGCCTTCACTTGCAAGTGCTTTACTCAGTGTCCCCATAAGTATATCCGGACTTTCCTCTGAAGCATAGTATTCAACAATACCATGCCCGGTCTTACCTATAACACCAGTTGAATGAGCTTCATCGACCATCGAAAGCAGATGATATTTTTGAGCAAGCTTCATAATCTGTGGCAAATTTGCAATATCACCATCCATACTGAATACAGCATCGCTGACAATAAGCCCGCAGGATGGCACAGCAGCACAGATTTTTGCTTCAAGATCAGCCATATCATTATGCCGATATATAATAGTATCAGCCTTGCTCAAACGGCATCCATCAATGATACTTGCATGATTAAGTTCATCGCTGAAAATAACAGCACTTTTTGTTCCCAGTGCCGAAATAACACCTAGATTTGCCATATAGCCTGTATTAAAAAGCAAAGCGGCATCTTTTTTCTTGAAAACTGCGAGTTTTGTTTCAAGGCTTTCGTGCAGCAGCAAGTTTCCCGTCGTTAGTCGTGAACCGCCGCTGCCAGTACCATAGCGTGTAACAGCAGAAACAGCTGCTGTTTTGACGCGGGCCTCATCGATGAGACCGAGATAGTTGTTTGACGCAAGCAGCAGAAGATCTTTTCCTTTTACTGCTATATGTGCACATTGTGGTGTTTCAATGGTTTTCATTGTACGATAAAGATGCTTTTGCTGCCGTTTTTCAAGATCTTTTTTAAGAGGCTCCCACGAATCAGCTTTCCATGAAGCATTTGGTATTGCTGGCACCTTTCGTACAAGAACTTTTTGATTTTCCAAATAATGGATGCACTCCGGTACATCCTTATGCGACCCACGATAAAGAAAAATTCGCCCACCGTCCGGGCACCCCATTTCTTTAAGTCGGGTAATACGTACATAACCAATAGATGGCGCGGCGATATAGCCCGTCACATAATCCGGATCATCTGATATACAGATTTCAGCGATAATGTGTGGTGCATGCACAACCTTACTTGCCAGCACGATAGCTTCCTGAAAATGATTTTTGCAGTCATTTGCCTGACGATTTAATGTATGCTCAGCATCCATATAAGTGGCACGCAAGCCACGGTCCTGATCAGGTTCCAATCGTTCAAGTGTATCTGCGTCGAGCAGCATTGCGCCCCGCATTGCATAGGTATTTTTAAATTCATGCATAATAGCCGCAACATTTTGGATACCAAGTTTTTCAAGAAATTCACCAATAGCCTTCTGTCCATCTTCTGGTGTAGCAGCATTATAAGTTGAAACTGGTAATGCATCAATATAAGTTATTTCATCCGGCTTTATAACTTCAACTTTTAAATTAATAAAATCAGCACGTCCTTTCGCGTGATGGAGTGCCCGTGATAAAAGCGCAGCAGCAGTTTCTCCCAGTTCGTTTTCAGCAAGAATTTTTTCCGCACCCGATATATGCTGGCTTTGTCCATTTTTTTGTTTATTCGCACGCATCTTCATGCTGTATAGCATCATAGCTGCATCTCCTTAAAATATTCATCTGTTTTTTCATCATACTCATTCCGCCATTAATTGTCAACCAAATATAATATTTAAGTTTACATTATAAAGTATTGGTGTCTTTAACTAACTTGATTCGTTTCTGCATTATATAATTTTATCTTTACATTTGCCGGCAAAATTTTGTTTGTACTACTATTTTTATAACAAAAAAAGACGATTGCCGCAGTATTCTTCCCGCGGTCAAATCGTCTTATCCCATTTTTCTATATATGAGTTTTTATCATTTCATTTATTTATTCCTGCTTTAAATCACCTATCTAGTATACAACTTTTTTCATCAAAAGCTTTTGCTTATGGCAGTTTCCGACCCGGTGCTAAATATATTTCATACCATTCTTTTCTGGTTAATGTTATATCTGCTGCCCCACAAATTTCTTTAAGATGTTTGGGATTTGTCGTTCCCACAATCGGCTGAATTTTTGCAGGATGTCTTAGTATCCAGGCAGCAACAATTGCTGTAGAGCTTACATGATACTGCTCGCCTAATTTTCGCAAGACAGCATTTAATCCAGCATAGTCTGGATGATCAATAAAAAACGTACCCGTACCTTCTGCTTGCAGAATTGACCAGGCTTGAATCGTAACATCCTGCAATCGGCAATAATCCAAAATCGAGCCGTCATGATCAAACGATTCGCTGTTCTTCATATTTGTATTCAAGGCCTGATCAATCATTCCTGCATGAACCGGATTTAGCTTCATTTGATTAAAGACCAGTTTCTGTTGAATAGATTTTTGCAAATATTTAAATTGCATTACAGTTATATTGGAAACTCCAAAGTGCCTTACTTTTCCTTGTCTGTGCAGCTGTTCAAACGCCGCCGCAACTTCATCTGCCTCCATTAAAGCATCAGGGCGATGCAAAAGAAGCGTATCAATATAATCTGTCCGCAAACGTTTAAGGCTGCCTTCTACTGCTTTTATGATATACTTTTTGCTGAAATCATATATTGTAAAATCGCCTTTGCAAATACCGCACTTTGTCTGAATGTAGATTTTATCTCTTACATCCGAATGGTTTTTCAAAAAATTCCCAAACAATTCTTCAGATTTTCCATTTCCATAGATATCAGCATGATCAAAATAATTTATACCTTCATCCCTTGCCACTGAAATCAGTTGTTCAACTTCTTTATCATTTTTTTGATGCATTCTCATACAACCCAAAACAATTTGCGATGAATGCATTTCACCCTTTGCCAAATTCAAATATTTCATTTTTTATTCTCCTCTTGGGTAACAGAAAAATCGCGATAGCGTTTTACAATAAACCTCTTGATTTTCCTGTTATCTATTCTATTCTACAGATAAATACATATTTCACCATAATTTTATGCTTTTTTCGTGTTTACAACTAAAGTTAATAAAACTTTCTTTTTTACTTTTATTAATGTCGTAAATTGCAATAGCAAATTGAACAAAAATATTAATCCATAATGATTCTCAACAAGCATATACCTTATCCAAGAATGTCTCGAAGAGCTCCTCTGGCGTATGGTAGGCCAGCACCCGTCTTG
>JBAYAD010000092.1:0-9573 GCA_041669965.1 Selenomonadaceae bacterium | reverse complement strand
CTGGTTTATTATATTTTTATTGACATTTATAAAGATAAATGATATAAATAACGTATGAACAGTTGTTCATACGTTTGAACAAAGATGGAGGCATTACTATGGAGATGAGAAAAGATAAAGAGACGCCTGGCTGCAGCTGTGGGCACTGCCATGAACAGGATATGAGCTTGAGCGTTATCATTGCTGGAGCAGGACTGTTTTTGCTGACGGTTATTCCGAATGCGCTACCGCAGATTTCTGTGCTGCCTGTGCTTGTAGCAGCGTATTTTATTCTTGGTGGCAAAGTACTGCTGACAGCAGTGCAAAATATTCGTCATGGTGCGGTTTTTGATGAAAACTTTCTTATGAGTTTAGCGACACTTGGTGCTTTTTGTATTGGAGAATATCCAGAGGCGGTCGGTGTTATGCTGTTTTATCGTATTGGTGAATACTTTGAAGGCCGTGCTGTTGCGAAGAGCCGCAGACGCATTATGGAAGTTGTTGATATGCGGCCGGAGTCGGTAAACCGTATTGTAAACGGCAAAGTAGAGAAAATCGAGGCGGTAAAGGCTGTTGTCGGGGATATACTGCTTATTCGTGCTGGTGATCGTATTCCACTTGATGGTATTATTGCCAAAGGTGAAAGCCAGCTCGATACATCATCGCTTACAGGAGAGTCGCTGCCGGTTGATGTACAGCCGGGCAGTGTTATCCTTTCTGGATCAATCAATCTTTCTGGTGTCCTGCATATGCAGGTTAAAAAAGTGCTGTCAGAGTCTATGGTTTCACGTATACTTGCATCGGTAGAAGATGCTGTAGAGAACAAACCGAAAATTGCTCGTTTTATTACACGGTTTGCACGTGTCTATACACCAATTGTTGTAGGGGCAGCAGTGCTTGTGGCTGTAATTCCTTCACTTATTACGGGCAACTGGAACTATTGGGTTTATACAGCATTGACATTCCTTGTTATCAGCTGTCCCTGTGCACTTGTTTTAAGTGTACCATTAGCTTTCTTTTCTGGTATTGGGGCGGGATCAAAAGCTGGAATTATGTTCAAAGGCGGTGCGGCACTGGAGGCTTTGACGAAAGTGAGAACCGTTGTTATGGATAAGACAGGAACGCTGACAAAAGGAAAATTTACGGTGCAAAAGATTGTAACCGCTGCAGCAGATGTAGATGAAAATGAAGTTTTAATGCTGGCTGCTGCTTGTGAACGTGTATCAACACATCCTATTGGCAAAGCGATTGTGGCAGCTGCATCAGAGAAAAAACAAATGTTTTTTGAGTTGGAGGAGCTGAGTGAAGCGGCTGGGAGAGGAATCCGGGCAAAAATAGGGAAAAAGGAAATACTTTGCGGCAATCGGGCTTTTATCAAAGAACATGGTGTGGTTTTGCCGGAATTTGCATCAAGTGGTACAGAAGTATTCGTGGCAAAGGATGGCTGCTATATAGGAGCGATTTTTCTTGGTGATATAGTAAAAGCCGATGCAGTATCTGCTGTAAAACAGCTGCATCAGCTGGGCCTTCGAACAATGATTTTTACGGGTGATACAATTGCTGTGTCAGAAGAGATTGGTAAAAAATTGGGGATTGATGAAGTCCGGGCACAGCTTTTGCCGCAGGATAAGCTGGCGGAACTGCAAAAAGTGCGGGAGAAATACGGAAGCGTTTTTTTTGTTGGTGATGGAATTAATGATGCACCCGTGCTCGCGGGAGCCGATGTTGGCGGAGCCATGGGCAGCGGCGCAGACGCAGCCATTGAGGCAGCTGACGTTGTATTCATGACATCACGGGTGAGTGCCGTGCAGCAGGCGTTTTTGCTGGCAAGGCAGACGGCTTGTATAGCAAGGCAAAATGTTGTTGGTGCGCTTACCGTCAAGGCTGCTATCATATTGTTGGGGTTTGCAGGTTATGCTTCAATGTGGATGGCCGTATTCGCAGATTCGGGTGTGGCGGCACTCTGTGTTGTCAATGCAATGCGACTTCTCTATAAAAAGCAAAATCACCAGGGACTTGGAGTCATGGGAGTAATCACACCAAAGGTGTAACCGCGATCTTTAAGAATCTGGATGATGGTTGGTAAAGCTTTAACGGTTTCTTCGTGATTGCTTGAGCAGTGCATGAGAAGTGTCGGATGTGCAGAAATAGCTGGATTATCGATCTGAGCAAGAACATTATCAATAAAATCCTGTGCGACTGGATGGTTTGGCGCAGCATCGGCTGTGCTGACATTCCAGCCGTATTCGACATAGGCATTAGCCGCTAATGCAGTTGTGAAGGCTTTCGTGAAGTGACCGGTAACGCCGCCCGGCGCACGGGTAATGAGAGGACGGACACCGATTATGGCTTTAATTGCATCATCGGTTTTTTTCATTTCGGCAATATAGGCTGCTGGTGATGCATAGAGCGTTGTGTAATTATGATCATAGCTATGATTGCCTATGGCCTGCTTTTCATCGTAGATGCGCTGGACCATCTCTGGATAAAGCTTTACATTTTTACCGATAACGAAGAAGGTAGCTTTAACCTTTGCCTGTTTAAGAATGTCAAGAATGGCAGGCGTGTTTTTATTGTCAGGACCATCATCAAAGGTTAGATAGGCAACTTTTGCTGTTGTATAAGGTATGAGCTGAGGCAGTGTTTGCGGCAGTTTATCAGATTGCCGTTCGGCAAGTGTATATTTGTCATAGACAGGAAGTGTTGGGTCGGCAAGCTGTAGATTGGAAAAATCATCAGCAGCAAGAACAGATGTTGGTTGCTTTTTGACAGGTGCAGGAGTTGATTGTTCTGCTGCAGGCGGGTTTTCGGTTGATGCCTGTGTTTGATTGCTGCAGCCTGTTAGTGCAAAAAGCGAAAAAATAAATAAAAAAAGCAGCATGAAATGCGTGAGATGTTTCATTTAAATACCTCCGGAAATTTATTGTGTAATTTTATTGTAGCATATAAGGCAATAGGATATGGTTGTAAATGGGGATTTAAATAGGTATAATAAGAAAATACACGGATAAAGGGAGTATTTTTTATGGTATTAAAAAAACAAAAACGTATTGCACTTATAAATGATCTTACGGGATTTGGCCGTTGTTCTATTACGGTGGGACTGCCGATTATTTCTGCTATGAAAATACAGGCCTGTCCGCTGCCAACGGCGATTTTATCAGCACATACCGGCTTTCCTTCGTCGTATATTGATGATTATACCAATCATATGCGGCCCTATATGGAAAATTGGAAGGCACTGAATGTTACTTTTGATGGCATATGCACGGGTTTTCTTGGTTCGGCAAAACAGATTGCCATTGTGGTAGACTTTTTAAAGATGTTTGATTCGCCGACGACACAGATTATGGTTGATCCGGTTATGGGCGATTACGGTAAGTTGTATTCATCTTATACTCAGGAAATGTGTGATGAGATGAAGCAGCTGCTTGCCTATGCGGATCTTGTGACCCCAAATCTCACAGAGGTCTGCAATCTTTTGGATGTGGAATATCCTGCAGAAGGTATTGTGGGGGATGATCGTCTGGAAAATATGGCAAAGGCACTGTCTGATAAAGGGCCAGCGAGAATTGTTTTTACAGGTCTGCCGCATGGTGATGAAATCAAGAACTTTATTTACGAACGCGGCGTCGGCAGCTCGGTTCTTTGTGTAAAGAAAATCGGCGGCGATCGATCTGGTACAGGTGATGCTTTTGCTGCTATTGTTGGTGGCAGTCTTGTAAATGGTGAGGGCCTTCAGACAGCAGTCCGCAAGGCGGCTGACTTCATTAGCAAATCGCTTGCCTATACGGTATCACTCAATGTGCCATGGAATTACGGGCTTTGTTTTGAAGAATATCTGACGGAGTTGAAATAACGGAGGGGAAAAAATGATTACCTATACACTGGATGAAAACAATGGCTATGTGAGTTTTGCGGAAAGTATAAAAAAAAATCCTGTAGGAAAACGTACGATGTATATCAATATCACAAATCAATGCAGCTGTAACTGCACATTTTGTTTGCGTAATTTTAAAGAAATGGCAGAAAACAATACACTTTGGCTCAAGGATGAGCCGACGATTGATGAAATCAAATCAGATCTCAATGCGCAGCCCTGGAGTTATGTAAGGGAGGTTGTTTTCTGTGGTTTTGGCGAACCGACGATGCGCCTTGATGATTTGCTTGTTGTCATGGCCTATGTTAGGAAACAGGTGCCAACTGCAGCTATACGTCTCAATACGAATGGCCTGAGTGATCTTCAGTACGAAAAAGATACAGCATCGCTTTTTGCCGGGCTGCTTGATACCATATCCATTAGTCTTAATGCAGCAACTGCTGAACGTTATCTGCTGCTTACACGCAGTCAGTTTGGACTTCAGTCTTATGAGGCAATGTTGAATTTTGCCGTAAAATGCAAACAATATGTGCCGAACGTTGTCATGACCGTTGTTGATACGGTTGAGAATGCAGCAGAGATTGATGCCTGTCGCATACTTTGTGGGGAAAAAGAACTTACCTTGCGCGTACGTCCATATGAGGCAAAATAGAAACTGCCTGTGATGACGAATGGTCTCGTTATCACAGGCAGTTTCTTTATTGTTGTTTTATATGCTGCTGAAAAAACTAAACGCGACTCACATTGAATGTAAGCCGCGCTTAAAAGACGTTAATCATTAAATACCTCTTATATTTATTTGTCTGCATACTCTCTCCTTAAGAAAAAGGATATGCTTTATTCCCATGGTCAGACTAACCATTCATGATGCATAAGACATTCGTACACATTCAATCTCCATCGTTCAAAGTCCCGGGCTCCGTAAATATCAACCTGCTTTCCGCACGGGGATGCGCTATTTACTAGATGTTTGTGGTCAATTTGTTTGTATTGCAATACGTGATACATGTAAAGCAGTTCACCGATGTTCGATTCTGTTGTTGTTCCTGACGTTGTGCCTGCTGTGCTTCCGTACGGTTTTAAGTACGCATAACGGCCTGAACCACCATTACGTCTTGTTCAACCTGATGGAATTCATCTTCATCTATACACTTGCGAGTCAAGGCCAACAAAGAATGCTTGCGTCTGTCATCAATAACTCCCCACATCCTTTCAGGTAGGACTTAGAAGAGAGCCCCAATGCCCGGCTGACAAACACCTTTTCATCGCTGTTTCAACTATTGTATTCACGGCGTTGGATGAGCTGTTTATCTATCTCCTCTTTACATGCTTATTATAGCATGTGACTGACTAAATTGCAAGATTCTGACTACTATTTTTCAAAATATTTCGTTTTCAATAAAATGGAAAATAAGTTAAAATGCAGAAGGATTTAGTTGTATGAAATTCTATTCATCGATCGTAAAAGTATAGTATAATAAAAGCAAAGGTGCGTGATGGAATGAAGGATGAAAAAAATATTGTTTTTTGCCGAAGCGGCGGTTGTTCGGCAAAGCTTGGGGCAGGAACATTGCGCCGTGTGCTGGAGAAAATACCACAGGGGCATGATGATAATCTGCTTGTTGGTTTTTCATCAAGTGATGATGCAGCTGTATACCGGCTTACAGAGGATCTGGCGATTGTACAAACTCTTGATTTTTTTCCACCAATGGTCAAGGATCCGTATACATTTGGGCAGATTGCAGCAGCCAATGCGCTTAGTGATATTTATGCGATGGGTGGTGAAGTGAAGACTGCACTCAATATTGTATGTTTTCCGGAAAAAATGGATCTTACAATTCTGGGGGAAATTTTGCTTGGTGGCAATAATAAGGTGTGTGAGGCAGGTGGTATACTCACGGGTGGTCATTCAATCGCTGATGATGGTGTCAAGTATGGATTGAGTGTAACAGGGATCATCCATCCGGAGAAGGTGTTGAAAAATAATGTCTGTCGTGCAGGGGATAAGCTTATTCTTACAAAACCACTTGGAATAGGTATTATTACAACAGCGGATCGTGTCGATAAAGCGTCAAAGAAAGCAATGGCACAGGCAATAAAGTCTATGATAATGCTTAATAAGTATGCGGCAGAGGCCTTACGTGGTGTCGCTGTACATGCTTGTACAGATGTTACAGGTTTTGGTTTACTCGGACATCTTACCGAGATGCTTGATACAAAGGTTGCTGCGGTGCTGCATTATGAAAATATTCCTTATATTGAAGAAGCGTATGCCTATGCAGATGATTTCCTCATAACGGGGGCGGGGCAGAAAAATCGTAATTTTGTTGGTGATAAAGTTCATTTTGATAATGTACCGTTTGCCATGGAGGAAATTCTTTTCGACCCGCAGACATCTGGCGGACTTCTTGCTGCTGTTGCACCAGAGGATGCTGAGACAGCATTGTCAGCAATCCGGGAACTTGGTATGGGCTGTGGTATAATCGGTGAAGTTGTGGCAAAGAAGCAGCCGTTAATTATTGTGGAAAAATGATTTCGGTTGGCTGGTATTGATAAAAATTAAAAAGAGAGAAGTGTTCATTTGATGGTAACTGTAGATGCAAGGGGACAGCAGTGTCCAATACCGGTAATATGGGCGAAGGAAGCAATTGAAAAATTGACAGGCAGCGGTGTTGTAATGGTGTTTGTTGACAATGAGATTGCTGTACAGAATCTCACGAAACTGGCACAGCAGAAAAAGTATAAGATGCGCTCAGAAAAACTCGGAGAAAGTGAATTTCGTGCCATTTTCACGATTGGCGAGGGTGATGTCGCAGCTGCGGCGGAGGCCGCAGCTGCTGAAAAAACGATCTGTTATCCGGATGGTGTCAAAGAAAATACTCTTGTCGTAATCAAAAATGATATGATGGGGGACGGTGATGAGAGTCTGGGTAAGACGCTTTTAAAGGGTTTTATTTTTGCTTTGTCCAAGACAGAAATTTTACCAAAGCGGATTCTTTTCTATAATCGTGGTGCATTTGTTACAATAGAAGGGTCAGACTCGATCGATGATTTAAAAAGCCTGGAAGCACAGGGAGTAGAGATTATGACCTGCGGTACATGCCTCAATCATTATGGTATTACGGATAAGCTTGCTGTTGGTTCAGTGACCAATATGTATGTAATAGTGGAAAGTATGACACAAGCCGTAAAGATCATTAAGCCATGAGGAGGCACCTTTTGATGCAAATGAAAAATGTTGTTGTAGTTCGCGGCGGTGGAGATATTGCGACAGGAATAATTCACCGTCTGCATAATGCAGGGTATTCTGTGCTTGTGCTCGAAACGGCACATCCATCAGCGATTCGTCGGGAAGTATCGTTTTCTGAGGCGGTTTATGATGGTGAAAAAATGGTGGAACGCGTAACATGTCGTCGGGCCGAAAATTTGTCTGCTGCCAAAAAGATTATTAAGGCGGGGGATGTGGCACTCATAGTTGATGAAAGCGGCAGTATCCTTAAGGAATCGTTTCATCCACGTATTCTTATTGATGCGATTCTGGCAAAAAGAAATATGGGGACAGATTTCTCAATGGCAGATTTTATCATTGGTATCGGTCCGGGATTTTGCGGTGGGAAGGATGTACACTGTGTTATCGAGACGATGCGGGGACATAATCTTGGACGTTTGATCTATGAAGGCCGTGCGATGCGTGATACAGGCGTACCGGGGGCGATTGCCGGAGTGAGCACAGAACGCGTAATCCATGCATCGGCGGCAGGGCGTATCGAAAATGAAAGAACAATTTCTTCCGTTGTCAAAAAAGATGAGATCATTGCTGAAATATTTGCTGAAGATGGAACAATGACAGAGGTCCGGGCAAATATTACAGGGATTTTGCGCGGGATCATTCGCAACGGCTATGAAGTCACAGAAGGACTTAAGATCGCGGATGTTGATCCACGCAGCGAGGAGCAGGAAAATTGTTTTACAATATCGGATAAATCACGTTGTATTTCCGGTTCGGTTTTGGAAGCTGTACTTGCATGGGAAAGGAAAATGCGCTAATGATCTATCTTGATAGTGCGGCAACTTCGCTTCTAAGGCCGGATTGTGTCGCGCAGGCTGTTTATGATGCAATCCAAACGATGGGCAATGGCAGCCGCGGCGCATATGGAGCTTCATTGGGCGCAGCCCGGATCATTTATGAAACGCGGCTGCTTATTGCTGCGCTTTTTCACTGTTCACAGGCAGAACAGGTTGTTTTCACAGCAAATTCGACAGAAGCATTGAATCTTGCAATAAAAGGAATATTTACAGCAGGGGATCATAATATAACGACTGCGCTGGAGCATAATTCTGTTCTGCGACCGCTTTATGAGATGGAAACGCAGGGTGCAAGACTTACAATTTTACCAGCGGATGCTGTCGGCAGGATTGATTATGAGGCAATGGAGGCAGCTGTTTGCAAGGATACACGTGGTATTGTCTGTACACATGCATCGAATGTGACAGGGAATTTATTAAATATTGATCGCATTGGAGAAATATGTAAAAAAAAAGGAATTCTTTTTATTCTTGATGCGTCGCAGACAGCCGGCGTAGTTCCCATCGATATGGGGAAAAGTGCAATTGATGTGGTTTGCTTCACAGGACATAAAAGTTTACTGGGTCCGCAGGGAACCGGAGGACTTTGTGTACGCTCAGGGCTTACGATTCGTACATGGAAATCAGGCGGCAGTGGAATACAGACGTTTTCCAAAATACAGCCCAGGGTTATGCCGACACAGCTTGAAGCAGGGACACTGAATGCTCATGGTCTTGCTGGTTTGAGGGCAGGCCTTCTTTACATAAAAGAAAAAGGACAGGAAACAATCTGTTTACAGCAGAATCATCTGATGCAGCGCTTTTATAAAGGGGTGTTCGATGCACCCAAGGTAAAGGTCTATGGCGATTTCTCATCTTTTAACCGTGCGGCAATTGTAAGCCTGAATATTGGGGCGGAAGACTCCGGGCGTGTGAGTGATGTGCTGAGTCAGGACTATGCGATTTGTACGCGCCCTGGTGGTCACTGTGCACCGCTTATGCATAAAGCGTTTGGAACGGTACAACAGGGAATGGTCCGCTTCAGTTTTTCTCATTTGAATACGAACAATGAAGTGGATCAGGCGGTGCAGGCGGTACGTGAATTAGCAGAGGAGTAAATATGCGAGTTAAAGAAAAAAAACTGGTTTTGGCTTTTGCGACAACTTTTGCAGCGATGAAGCTGGAAAAGGCAGCAAAGACCGTCGGATTTCCGGGCCGCCTTATTCCGGTCCCACGGGAAATTACGGCAGGCTGCGGCCTGGCATTTTGTACAGAATTGGAGCAGCGGTCTGACGTTGCAGGATTTTTACAGGAAAATCAGCTTGTAGTGAATGGTATTTATGAGGTATATATATGAAGATTTATGAGATTGGCGGGGGACGGCTGAAAAGGCTGATCTCACTTATGCAAGCACTGAATATTTCGACAGCTGATCGCCGCATTGCTTTTGTTGGTGCTGGTGGTAAAACAACGCTGATGTTTGCCCTTGCGGAGGAGCTTTGTCAGCGGAGAAAGCATGTCATTGTGACAACATCGACCCATATACGAGAACCTGAAGGATTCTTTTTGACAGACGTGGATGGTGCTGGTGTGGAAAGCGTTTGGGAACAAGGAAAGATTGCTGTGCTGGGAACGCGCGCGGGAGAAGG
>JBAYAD010000091.1:0-9577 GCA_041669965.1 Selenomonadaceae bacterium | reverse complement strand
CGCCCTGGGAAAGTAGGAAATTGCCGGTTAACAAGAGCACTTGCCACTAGATGGTAAGTGCTTTTTTCGTATACAAAAGCATCGCCACCAAGTTTTGATTTTATGCGGGTGCTGCTTGAATTTACAGGAGCCGCCGGATAGAAGGCAGATGCAATACAGCGGCGATACACGCATGACTTGGTTGGCGACGCCCTGGGAGGATAGGAAATTGCCGGTTAAGAGTAAACGCACGCATCTTAGGATGTGTGCGTTTTTTGTGTAAAATATTAGATGTATAATAAATTTTAAGCATAAAAATACTGCTAATAAAAATATCAGCAGTATTTTTATGCTTTGCTTTTTACTTATAGTGATGGTACGGATGGCAGCGTGGTCGGCTGTTTGTTAGTAGTTAAATAAGCAGCCGGATCAATGCCTACGTGGTTAATGAATGTAAATAAATCATTATCTTCCAGTACATAGTTAATCGTATTTGGCGGGCAATTTTTCAGGTTAACGATTGTTGGTGAAGAATATGTATTATATTTTTCATCTGCGAAAACACAAATTATCGGAGTTTGCGTGTGACCAAATTCCACTTTTTTGACAATTCCGTAGCCAAGGTCTGTTTTTAATATTGTACCGATCGGATAAAGAGCAATACTATCAAAAAACAAAGAAAGCAGATCAAGGTCAAATTGTCCTTCAGAACATTTTGTCATAATCTTGTAAGCGACATAAGGTTTATAAGCTTTTTTGTAAGGGCGAGCACTTGTAAGGGCATCATATACGTCAGCAATAGAAACAATACGGGAAAAGCGATGAATGCTATTACCAGCAAGCTGCTTTGGGTACCCAGTACCGTCAATTCGTTCATGATGTTGTGCAGTAATTGCCAGCATCAAGGCTGAAGCAGTCTTTGTTTTACGCAGTTTTTGGCAGCCTGCTTCCGGATGTTGGCGAATAATGCTAACTTCCTCTTCATTTAGGGAGCCAGACTTGTTCAGTATAGATGACGGGATAGCAAGTTTACCAACATCATGTAAAAGACCACCAAGTGTAAGATCAAGAAGATTTTTCTTTGAGTAGTGGCAAAGCGAACCAAGCATGGACGAAAGAACAGCAACATTTACTGAATGTGCAAATGTATAGGTATCATGTAAACGAATATCCGTGATTTGTGCAAGATTGCTTTGTTTAGAGATAAGATCAAAAACAATAGATTCTGCAATATTTTCTAAAGACTCCAGATTAAGAGTATTTGAAACTTCAAGCTGGGCAAAAGCTTCACATACTTTATGGATAGCTGTAATACGTGTTTTTTCCTGTACAATATCCTCTGGTGGAAGCAGATGCAGGGACGGATTAAGCGATGTAACACTTAGCCGGGTAATGCCGAGCTTTTTTAAGCGGCGAATGTACGGTTGATTGAGACGAGTACCTTTAGATAAATAACTTACACCTTTAGCGTTATAAACACTTTGAGAGGTGATCATACCTTCACGCAATTTTTTTGCTGGTAAATTAATCATATATAGCACCTAAACTCATTCTTAGATAATTATCTAATTTATTTATATACATATCATTTATTTTTTAATAGTACAATAAAATAATGCAAAAGAAAAGAAATTATTTTACTGCAGCAATAAAATGATACAAAAGTAGCATATAAATGATTATAATAGAATAAAAAAACATTTATATTGTAAGAAGTCGTTGCATTTTGTTTGACATCAAAATGCTTGCACTTTATAATTAAACAGTGAATCTATAAGGTGTAAAAAGTGTCTGTTTTGTTTTGCATCTTAAAATTATAAGTATATGTTGTTTTGGTTATAGAAAGTTAAAGGGGACTATTTGATGCGAAGAATACGGGGAAAAAAACGAAGTTATAAGCGAATTGTTTTATTGGGCATTTTGTTTATGCTCGTTACTGCTGGTGCAGCATATTGTTATTTTGGGGGAGGATTACAGAGGCAGAAAACGGTTGCTGATGGTATGATGACAGCGAACGATAAGATAAATATTATGATTATGGGTATTGACCGGCGAGAAGATGATGTTGGTCGTAGTGATACGCTTATGGTTACTACACTGGATTTGGCAAAAGAAGAAGCATCCCTGCTCTCAATTCCGCGTGATACTCGTGTAAAGATCAAAGGTAATGGATATGATAAAATTAATCATGCTTACGCTTTTGGGGGGCATACACTTACGCGGGAAAGTGTAGAAAATCTTCTTGGTGTACCGATAGATTATTATGTACTTATTGATATTCATGCATTTGAACGTATTATTGACGCAATCGGTGGTGTTGATATCAATGTAGAAAAGCGTATGCACTATGAAGATCCGTGGGATGATGATGGTGGGCTTGTTATTGATCTTTATCCAGGGGAACAGCATATGGACGGGAAGAAGGCTATCCAGTATGTGCGTTATCGTGATGGCGAAGGAGATATCGGGCGTATTGCCAGACAGCAGCACTTTATGAAGGCTGTGCTTGATCGCATAATGTCACCAAAGATTTTACCGAAGCTGCCACAAATTATTCGTGAGATTAGCGCAGCAGTTGAAACGAATATGACATTTAAAGACATGATGCGTTTTGCTGGTATGCTTAAAAAGGTTAAAGAAAATGGTATCGTAACGAATATGGTTCCGGGAAAACCGGCTTATTTGCAAGATATCAGTTACTGGATTCCTGATGTTCGGGCTTTGCGTAAATTAGTTGCGAAGCAAATGGGTGTTGAAATGGATGGGAAATTTGAACTGGCTGCGGAAAATGCAGTAAAAGAATATGAAGAAGCATCACCAAAAGGGCTAACCGTTGTCGAGGATACTGCAAAGAAAGGAAAAACTGAAAAGAAAAAAACGGCAAAAAATGCCTCGGATATAACAGTTCTTGTTATCAATTCCAGCGGAATTACTGGTGCTGGTGCAGAAGTGGCGGATATATTACGTCATAAGGGCTTTAAAATATCCGGTGTTGAAACGGGACGAGCATCGTCACGTCCGCAGACGACAATTATGGCAGCAGCTGCGGAAACCAATATTTTTTATGGGATGCCATTTAAGTGTACGATTATGTCTGGTGGTGAAGGCGGTCAGGCTGTAGTTAATATTGGTTTAGATTATAAAAAGTAAAAGCAGGAAAAGGTGTCGTACTAAAAACGACATCTTTTTTTTGGATATAGTAAGTTACGTGGATGAGAGGTCTTACACACAAGGTAAAAAGTATGGCGAATATATGTTCCTTGTGATAAAATATGAAATAAGCAATTGGCAGAGGTGGATGAAGTGGGGATTTTACGTGTTACCGGACTCGGTAAGGCTTTTGGAATAGAAGAGCTCTTTCATGATGTGAATTTTGAGGTTGCCCAGGGCAGCAAAGCGGGTTTTGTCGGAGCAAATGGTGCTGGTAAAACAACGCTTATGCGTTGTCTTATGGGGCTTGAAGAGTACGATAAAGGAGAAATCCAGTTTGATGAGGCAGATACTGTTGGCTATGTTGAGCAGCAAGCGGTTTTTTCTGAAGGAACTTTATATGAAGAGTTTAAGCAGGCTTTTGCTGACATTATAGAGTTAGGAAAACGTAAAAAAAAGCTTGAGGCACAGATCGGAGAAAATGCCGATGAGCAAACAATGGCGAACTATGCTCGTGTCGTTGATCGATTTGAAAGTCTTAATGGGTATGACTATGAAAGCCGTATTCGACGAGTGGCATTTGGATTGGGATTTACGGATGACGATTTCAAAAAAAAGATCGATCATTTCTCCGGTGGACAATGCACACGAATTTGTCTGGCAAAGGCACTTTTGCGTGAGCCGGATTTTCTTTTTCTTGATGAACCGACAAATCACCTTGACATCGGTATGATTGAGTGGCTGGAAGGATTTTTGCAGAACTATCATGGTGGTGTGCTGCTTATTTCACATGATCGTTTTTTTCTTGACCGGGTTGCAACACATATTGTTGAACTGGAAAACAAGACTGTCACAAGCTATATAGGGAACTATACAACTTTTATGCGGGTGAAGTCGGATCGTCGTGCGGCTTTGGCTTCAGCCTACGAAAAGCAACAGGATCATATCAAAAAAACAGAGGATTATATCAGAAAATATAAGGCCGGTATCAAGTCGAGACAGGCACGCGGACGCGAAAAGCAGCTGAATCGCCTGGAACGTATTCTTTTGCCGCCCAACAGTGCAGGATTTAACTACTTTGCTTTCAACGCACCAGCAGAGTGTGCGCAGCGTGTAGCGGAGCTTGAAGATGTATCCGTCGCTTTTGGTACACATGAGATTTTCAGGAATCTTTCGCTGCTCATTCGCAAGGGTGATGGTGTTGCACTTGTCGGATCTAACGGTGCAGGCAAGACGACACTTTTGCGACTTTTGATTGGTGAACTTGAGTCTCAGACGGGGAGCATAAAGATTGGCAGTCGGGTAAAAATTGGTTATTATTCACAGCAGCATGAGGGCCTTAATCTTGAAAACAGCCTTATGGATGAGCTGACCTATGAATACGGTATTTCAGAGGAACAAGCGCGGCGCTATCTCGGAGCATTTCTGTTTCGTGGAAATGATATTTATAAGAGGATTGGTGAGCTTAGCGGCGGCGAGCAGTCACGTATCGTTTTTCTCAAACTAATGTTGACGGGGGCGAATTTTCTTATTCTTGATGAACCGACAAATCATCTTGATATACCAGCAAAAGAAGCAGTTGAAGAAGCTCTTATGGCCTTCCCTGGAACTTTTCTTACGGTATCACATGATCGTTATTTTCTTGACAAGGTAACGAACTATACCTGCGAACTGGAGAATGGTGTACTTACAGAATACAATGGCAACTATAGTTATTATCGGGAAAAGAAAGATCTGTCAGCAAAGGAAGCGGCTGAAGAAGCAGCTGAACTCAGCGTGAAAAAAGTGACAAAAAAAGCTGTGGCAGAGCTAAAAGAAGAGCCATCGATACATATAGAAAAAAAGCCAAGGGCAATTACGCAGGGAATGAGCAATAGCAAGAAACAGGAGCTCACGCAGCGCTGCGAGGCTGAGATTGCTATGGTGGAGGCAGAGCTCAAGGGGCTCGAGCTTCAGATGAATAATCCGGCGATACAGGCAGATACGCAAAAGAGTACAGAGATTGCCAAAGAGTATGCGCTGAAGGAACAGGAATTGGAAAGGCGCTATGATAGTTGGGCGCAGCTTACGGAAGAATAAAGAAGATTCTGTGAAAATAGGGGGATGCATTTGTGGAAGAGATGGAAGGCACAGTCGAAAACATTATATTTGCAAGCACGGATGGACGCTTTACTGTATTCAGACTGCGTCCGGAACATCAGCACGGACTGATTAATGTGACTGTGAATGCGCCGGCACCACTTGTAGGGCAGCAGCTTACATTACGTGGTGAATGGATTGTACATCCACGCTTTGGTGATCAGTTTAAGGTTAACGGAATGACAGTGGCGGCACCGACAAGCCTTGCGGGCATTGAGCGATTTTTAGCGTCGGGGGCAATTGATGGTATAGGCATGGCAACGGCAAAGCGCATCGTCGCAAAGTTTGGCAAGGAAACGCTGGATATCATGGAACTGCATCCCGGACGTCTTAAGGAAGTCGAAGGCATCGGCCCGAAAACAGCAGAGAAAATTTATCGCTCGTATAAAGAACAAGCGGAGCTGCGCGAAATTATGGTATGGCTTGAGACACATGGTGTATCCGGTACGTACGCAGCACGTATCTTTGAGAAATACAGCTCATTTTCGCTTGAGGTATTGGAACAGCATCCTTACCGCCTGGCGCGTGAGATCGATGGAATTGGTTTTACGACTGCGGATACGATTGCAAACGGGTTGGGAATTGGTCGTGATGATGATGCACGCATTGCGGCTGGAATCGACTATGCATTGCTGCAAATTTCGCTTACGGGGCATTGCTGTGTGCCAGAACAAACACTTATTGAACGTACTGCCAGGCTTTTGGCAGTGAATCATGAAGCTGTTAGCAATGTGCTTAGAAAACAGCTTGAAATGGATCGATTGTGTACAGAAACCATGGGAGGAGTTGTCCTCATCTATCCACAGTATCTTTATCAGGCAGAAAAACAAACAGCAGAGTATTTGCTCAATTTACAGGAAAAAGTAAAAGCGATTGATGTTGATGATGCTGTCCAACTGGCGGAGCTTTGGGAAAAAAATGCCGGGATTTCTTTAGCTGATAAACAACGCGAAGCAATCGAGTCTGTATTGCAATACGGTATTTTTGTACTTACGGGTGGACCAGGGACAGGAAAAACAACGGTTGTTCACGGAATGCTGGATGTTCTTGAGGCGCAGGGACTGGAAATTAAGCTGGGAGCGCCAACCGGACGTGCGGCGAAGCGCCTTAGTGAAGCCACAGGACGTAAGGCTGTCACGGTGCATCGACTGCTTGAAGCACAGGGCGGCCGTACAGAGGAAGGCATGTCCATGTTTGCTAAGGACGGCGATGAGCAGCTTGAAGCAGATGTGATTATCCTTGATGAAGTATCGATGATGGATATTGTGCTTATGCAGCACTTTCTTGCGGCTGTACCGGAAGGCTGTCGTGTTATTCTTGTTGGTGATGTGGATCAGCTGCCAGCAGTAGGGCCGGGGGCGGTGCTTAAAGATATCCTGCGTTCGGGAGTTATCCCCAGTGTCTGTCTCACGGAAGTATTTCGTCAGAAAGAAGAAGGAACCATTGTTCTTAATGCCCATGCAATTAATGCCGGACGTATACCGGACTGCAGATCAAGTACGGACTTTCAGTTTATGGAAATTGATGACAGTGGTCTTGTAGCAAAGAAAATCGTGGAGCTTTGTAAAGAAACGCTTCCAACAGAAGGCTTTTCACCATTAGAGGATGTGCAAGTGCTTTCCCCAATGCATCGTCTTGATTGTGGTGTAGAAAATTTGAATCGTCTATTGCAGGAGGCACTCAATCCGAAAGTTCCATATAAGCCGGAATTTACGAATAGTGCGCAGACTTTTCGCCTTGGCGACAAGGTGATGCAGACACGCAATAACTACACGAAAAATGTATTCAATGGAGATATTGGCTTTATTGAAAAGCTGGAGGAAACAAAGCTGACGGTACGTTACAGTGAAGAGCATACGGCAGAGTACGAGAAAAATGAGCTGGGTGAATTGCAGCTTGCCTATGCAATGAGTGTACACAAAAGCCAGGGGAGCGAGTATGATGTAGTGATTTTACCGATGATTCCTGGACATCATATCATGCTGCAGCGTAATCTTCTCTATACAGCAGTGACAAGAGCGAAGAAACGTGTCATATTACTCGGGACGAAGGCCGCACTTAATACAGCCATCAGTAACGACAGGACAAAGAAACGTTATACGCTTTTGGCAGAAAGACTAAGCCACAAACTGGTGTAGTTTTCCAACTTAAAATCTCTGATTGAAAAGAAAAACTCACAGGTACGTTGATTTTACATAGGGGAGGAAATGAAATGTTTTCTACATTTTATGAATCTTTTCTGAATTTCCTGTTTCCACCACGGTGTCCTTTGTGTCGGTCTTATCAGGAAAAACGCGGCATGTGGTGTCCGGCGTGTCTTTCACGTACTGCAATGCTGCATCGTTTGCCGATTGATGGGGAAATGTATTCTGTGATTACAAGCGTACAGGCTGCCGGGCAGTATCATGGTGTGTTACGTAAGCTTATTGGCGAACTGAAGTATAAGCAGAATAAAGGCAGTCTGGATTATATCCATGCGTTTTTACTGGAAACATTACGGATGGAAACGTTTGAAACAATCGATGCTGTTGTACCAGTACCACTTTATAAGGACAAACAAAAAAAGAGAGGATTTAATCAGGCTGAGTTGATTTTTAGATTTTGGAGTGAGACAAAGGGGTATCAGTGGCTTAATGCACTTGAGCGTATACGTCCGACAGCACCACAGTATCAGCTGCATGTGAATGAACGACGTAAAAACATGAAAGGTGCCTTTGTGGTAAGATCGGGAGAGAAGCTTACTGGTAAACGTATCCTGCTTGTTGATGACATTCTTACAACGGGAAGCACGCTCAGAGAGTGTGCAGCCGTATTGAAAAAGGCAGGTGCAGCTGAGATTCAGGCACTTGTATTAGCAAGTGATAAAGCCTAAAGTGTAAAGGTATTGTATAAAACAGTGAAATCTTATATAATAAGTAAAAGACTGTTTGGGTTATGAAAACCATTCCGGGGAGTGAGTAAAGATGAACAAAGTTGGAAATTGCCCAGTGTGCGGAAGGCTATATGTAGATACAGGGCTTAGAATGTGTCGGGATTGTTATACAAAGGAACTTGAAACGGAAGAAGTTATAGCACGATATGTTCGTGATCATCAGAAATCCACTGTGAAAGAGATTTGTGAAGGAACTGGAGCTAAGGAAAAGACCGTTTTTCGTATGATACGAAATGGTCGGTTTATTGAATCTGGTGTAGAGGTTGCTTATCCATGTGAATCTTGTGGAACGCCAATTCTGAAGGGGCGTCTTTGCGAGAAATGCAGTGCAAATATTATTAAGCAGGTTAATGAAAGAGAGAAGAAAAATATTGCAGAAGGTAAAAAGCCATTGGGTGCAAGGGATAAAAGCCGTGGTATGTATACCAAAGATATGGGCAGCGAGGGTAGATTTAAATAAAAAAGACCTTAGCGTTAGAAATATGGAGAATAAAGAAGATAAACGATGAAGATGTCATAATTTGAGATAAAAGCGGGAATTAAGGTTCTCGCTTTTTTTGTCGATAAAATAAGTAATAGAATGCCCAAAGAAAGCGGGTGAGATTATGATAATAGAGAACAGGATGCAGGCTGTCAGCAGTGTTTATGCCAAGAATGCATTGACAAATCAGAGCAAAGTAAAACAAGACACGACTGGAACCGATAAAAAGGATGAGATCGTTTTATCAACAGAAGCACAGTCTTTCAGTCAAACCCTACAGAAAGTTCAGGCAATGTCGGATTTCAGGCAGGATAAGGTGGATTTTTATGAAGCAAAGATTTCTGCAGGTGAATATCAGACGAATTCACTGGAAGTGGCAGGAAAAATTTTGGATACACGTTTTTAGTGATGGAAAGGAAATAATCCTATGTGGCAGGAACTTATACAAATACTAGATAAATTGCAGCAGCAGTATGAAAAGCTGTTGGTATTGAGTAAGAAAAAACGTGGCATACTGGTACAAGTTAATTGGAAAGCACTGGATGCAATTCTTCAGCAGGAAAACAGTATGGTTGGAGAGATTTCGGCGAGTGAGAAAGAACGAAAAGCTGTATTGAAAAAGTTGGCACAGACACATGCTGTTTTACAGCCTGATGCTAAAATGACGGATCTTTATGCTTTCTGCCCAAAGGCTGAGGCGGATCAGTTAAAGATACGTCATACCAGACTCAATCAAATTGTTCAAGCGGTGACAGAAGCTAGTGATGCCAATAAAATGTTGATTTCCGGTGCTTTAGCTGCAGTAAACTATCAGCTTAATATACTTGGCACGACTACGGTGCAGCCAGCTTATGGTGCAACGGGGTGTGATCAGGTCTTCAAAATAAAGAAATTTG
>JBAYAD010000090.1:0-9624 GCA_041669965.1 Selenomonadaceae bacterium | reverse complement strand
CTATCATCCGGTTTGAAATCAATGATTTGCAGTTTTTTTATCGATTCAACAAACACATCTCTTAATGGTCTATTGGTGTCAATAAAGTTTTTACCTGCTTTAAATGTGGTGTATTTATCACCACCTGCAGCCATGAAATCATTTGTCACGACTTTATAAGTCTTATTCAAATCAAGCGGAGTATCGTCAAGCATTGTAACTGAGACGATTTGTTGTCCAAAAGGCTTTGCAGGGTCAGCCTTGACTTTGATACCAGAGAACTGCAGCATACCAATTTGGGTATTTAGGATACCGTGATTGAGAACTTCCATTACCTGAGCACCAGTCAGGTCTACCGTATATAAAGTATTGTCGAACGGCATTACTTCATATAAGAGTCCCGTGGTAATACTGCCAGACGGAATACTGACTCTGAGACCGCCGCCATTCTCGAAGGCAATATCGGCATGCACTGTTTGCCGCATAACATCGGTACACCATTGCCCCAATGGTGATTCTACATTTCCATTTTCATGATTCAAATCTGTAACCGTCTTACCGAGCACGACATTTTTAATAGGGTCAATTTCACCTTTGGATCTGTCAACTATCGACTGGACTTCAGAATCAGCAGTCAACTCGGCTGGTTCTAGTGGAATGGAACTGACGTTTGAAGCAACTACCTTCTTAGCATTTTTGTCATATGTAAGCTCGATTTTGCCAACATAACGACCAAAGTGATCTGCTTGGACAATCGGTATATTATTCACCTTACCAGCGACAATTGTGTGCGTATGCCCAGATATGATGGCATCAATCCCTTTTGCATTCATCGCTAAAGTGGCGGAGTCATTGCTAATCTGACCATTCTTATCCTGAATTGCGCCTAAATGACCGACTACGATAATCACTTCTGCCCCTTTTTGTTTAAGCTCAGGAACGAGAATATTGACAATTTTGGCAGGGTTATCGAATTCATATGCGCCAACTACTTTTGGGTTCGACTTAAAGGCTGTTTCCGGAGTAGCAATACCGATAATGCCGATTTTGAGACCAGCTTTTTCAATGATGATATATGGTGTTGAAAAGGCGGCCAGCTTGCCGGTCTTTTTGTCAATAATATTAGCTGCAAGATATGGAAAGTTTGATTGAGCAATCCTTGCCTTTAAGATATCAATACTCCAGTCAAATTCATGGTTACCAATAGCCATTGCATCAAAATTAAGCGCATTCATGACTTCAACCACAGTTTTGCCATACAACAGATTGGAATCGACGCTGCCCTGAAACATATCGCCAGCACTCAAAAGCAACGTAGTATTGGGATCTTGAGCAATCATGTTTTTTAAATATTGCGCCATTTTTGCAGCACCAGGGTTTTTGCCATTCTCAACCAAAGCACCATGAAAATCATTAATGCTAAGGATTTTCAGAGTGACAATGTTTGAATTCTCGGCAGCCTGGATCGGATTGGCAAACATAACAGCAGAAAACAACATTGTTAATACTACTAACATATTTAGATAATTAAACCTCTTCATCGTTGACCCCCTCATATTTTGTTTACAATGACATTTTATCATTGTGGACACTATACTTCTAGTTAATTTAACATAATTTAACATGAATATAATATTTAAGGGGGCCAGGATCTTGACCCCTTTTAGCTCTACCAACAAAATCAAGGGTTGTGTCGTAAATTATTGGCTCTAGAGTAAATGTTGTAGTCTTGAAGTTTTCAAAAACACAACATTTCTTATAAAGTCTTTTTTGTCGAGGAGGGAGGGGTTCTTATAAAAATGGCAGGATAAAATCATTTGAAATAGAATACGTAATAATAATTTAGTTGTATTAATTACGACATATAAAACCAGGAATAGGAGGATGTTATGATGTATGATGTGTGTATTATTGGTGCAGGAGCAGTCGGAATGAATATTGCCCGGGAGTTGTCGAAATACAAGCTGAAAATTTGCGTTTTTGAAAAAGAAGAAGATGTCAGCTGCGGCTGTTCGAAAAGTAATAGCGGAATTGTTCATGGTGGTTATGCGGATAAGCCGGGAACATTGAAAGCTGAGCTTTGCGTAAAAGGTAATCAGATGTATGAACAGCTTGAGAACGAACTGCATTTTGGTTATCGTGAAACAGGATCTTTTGTGCTTGCTTTTGCGGTAGAGGAAATACCTACACTTGAAAAGCTTTATCGCTATGGAACGGAAAATGGTGTTGCTGGTCTCCAGCTTATGGATGCGGCAGAAACGAAACAACATGAAAAACATCTAAGCGATGCAGTCAAGGCATCGCTTTATTGTAAAAATTCTGGGGTTGTATCACCTTATGAGTTTGTTATTGCATTGGCGGAAAATGCTGTAACAAATGGAGTGGAGCTAATGCTTCAGCACAAAGTGGAGACAATTGAAAAACAAGATGATGGCTTTCTCATCGGATCCAACAAGGAAACCATTCGGTCGCGGTTTATTATTAATGCAGCTGGCGTATATAGTGATCAAATCGCCGCACTAGCAGGGGATGATAAATATAAAATTACGCCACGGCGTGGTCAGTATGTGATATTGGATAAAGACCAGAACTATCTTGTGAATTCGGTTATATTTCAGGTACCGACGAAGCTCGGCAAGGGAATCCTTGTTACGACAACCTATCATGGGAATCTTATGATTGGACCGAATGCTGAAGAGATTGATGACAAAGACGATGTCGGAACTGATGAAAAAACATTACAATATATAACGGAAACGGCGCGTAAATCTGTACCGGATTTTAATATGAAAAAGGCTTTAAAATCTTTTGCGGGTAATCGACCAGTATCAAATCAAAAAGACTGGGTCATTGAAGAGAGCTGGGTTAAAGGATTAATCAACCTTGTTGGAATTGATTCGCCCGGACTCACATCATCCCCAGCTATTGCACTGAAAACGGTTTCAATTTTGCAGAAAGCTGGTCTTGTTTTAGAAAAAAATCCTGATTTTAAGGCGGAACGTCATCCGATTATTCAAAAAAAAGCGGCTGATTTTGCTGGTATCATTGATTCGCAAGACCCAGCCCTAAATATTATTTGCCGTTGTGAGCAAGTTACGGAGGCAGAAATTATAGATTGTCTGCATCGAGGGATTTCGGTGCGCTCCATTGATGCTGTTGGACGGAGGACGAGAGCAGGCTATGGCCGCTGCCAAAATGCTTTTTGTGGCCCTCGTATGCGTAAGGTGATTGCCCGTGAACTCAGTATTTCGGAAGAAGAAGTTGCAGAAAAGGGAAAAGGTTCTTCATCGTTGGCACAACGTGCTAAACGCATAGTCCTTACAAAAATGTAACGGATGATCTTGCTTAATGAATGATCTTGTTCAAATGCGATTACAAATAGTTGAGGAAATATATTAGTAGTGGTGGGCACAATTTCATCAAGTGACAATGAAATAAAGAAGTAACTGCCAGTAATCCTGTAAAATGGATTGTTGGCAGTTTTTATGTGGATGAATATATCCTGTGTTTTTCATATGGGTGAAAAATGTCAGATAGCATGGATATGGCGATTGAAACAGAAAATTTTATGGTAATATTTATTGACTTGCAGTGTACTCCGGCGAGTATGATTAACTTTTGAAGGACGCTGTTTTGATGAGGGCGAAAGAAAATGGGTCACACAATAATGTAAGGAAGCTGCCGGTTATCGCAATTACTTGTATATAAAAAAACTTGACGTAGACTTAACTCCAAGTGTTATGATAAATTTGTAATAAATATATAAATGTAGGAAGTGGTTTTTATGTTAATAGCCGAAGTGAGTACGAAATATGATATCTCGCATGATACGCTTCGTTATTACGAACGCATTGGACTTATTCCGAAGGTGCATCGTAATAAGAGTGGTCTTCGTGATTATACGGAAGAAGACTGCAAGTGGGTTGAGTTTAGCAAATGCATGCGATCTGCGGGGCTGCCAATCGAAACACTCATTGAGTATGTTGCACTCTTTCAGCAGGGAGATGCAACAATTGCAGCGAGAAAAGAATTACTGATTGAACAACGGCGCAAGTTATATGAAAAACAGGAAGCAATGAAAAAAACAATCGATCGTTTGGATTATAAAATTAAAAGGTACGATAGTTTAGTGATTGGAAAAAAACATGAACTGAAAGGGACCAAAGATTGAGTAAGCTATGGGTAAAATGAATTTCATGAAATCTTTTGGAGATGCTGCCAGAGAAACATCTCATTTCTTTAGCTTGAGCAAACAGATAGTATTTGTTCAGTCGTCTGGTTCATTCTTGTATGCTGAATTCTGTCATGATATAATCAATAGGGTAGTTATATATGGTAGTAAATACTGTGGAATCAGATAATTATATGAGGAGCTTATAGAATGAAAACAAAAATTTTTAATGTGGGATTATTCATAGCACTACTGTTGCTTTGCAATGTTGCAATTGCAATGAGGCTGCCGCCACATTGGCAATTTGCTTATAGAGATAAAGATAATGGGGCTGTTTTTTATTTTAATACAAATACCCTCCATACAATTGAAACAAATAAAATTGATGATGATCCTACTGACGATGATGACGTTACAACGACAAGCAGCAATACGACAAGCAGCAATACGACAAGCAGTAGTACAGCAGATACGGCGATTGCTGAAGAGGAGAACATAATTGGTGTGGAAATGAAGACTGTATTATCAGCGGCAGCTTTGCAAGAATTAATCGATACTTATAAAGGTCAATATGATACAACTGGATGGAGCGTTATTACTTATTCTACTTCTTATAATATCTATAACCGAACTGATAAAACGTTGATAACGAAAAATTTGTGCTATTTTAATGTGAACAATCGTCCAATACTTACCCTCAACACAGAAAACAAAAGTACAGTCCGTGCAAAGTCTACAGAAAGTAAAGTATATGACAATATAGTTACATGGATGGATGAAAATTAAACTAATAAGTAATCACTAGGCAAAAAAATGGATGAACGATTGATTTTCACGATAACCTTACAACTAACAAAAAAAGAACTTCTGGTGTGGATAAAAACAGAAGTTCTTTTTTGACTCCGATGAAAATAGTTAAATTTAAGCCAGAAATCGATAGGATGAATGCTTTATCACAGGAGATTGTCCTTGAAAACTATTACTGCCGTAAGATTTTGTTTGAAATAAACCATTCAAATAAGGATGCTGAACTCGATTGGGCAATAGGCAACAAGTTTTGTGCGGCTGTGAAATAGGCGTTGGTGGTGGCATCTTCGTTTACATAGGACATGAAATCGTTTGCTATTATGGCATTATTAAGTAATAGTCCAAGTGGTTTTTTAATGGGAATGAGTTCGATTTGTGGTGAGGTGAATTCATTAAGATGCGTTTGCACCCAATTCTCAAAAGCTTTATGGCCGTTAAATAAATAACCACAAACATGATGCGGGACAGACATATCTTGCAATAAATGTGCAGCTGCACCAAGGTAAAAAAAACTATTTGTCAAATCTTTACTTTTTGCCAGACGGCAGGATTTTGCCAGATAAACAGAAAAATCATAAACTGCTGGAGAAAATTGCCATAAACCTTTGCGTGTAGTCGGATTAAAAAAATGATTGATGTTTTTGAATTCTAAATCAGCCCATGTAACGCCTTGCTGCAGCGGCACCAGATTTTTTTCTAAGATTGAAGCAACGGCACTGTAGCCGCAGGCTTTGATGAGTGCCAATGCTTCGGTATTGCATGTTTTATGTGTTGAGCATAAAATGGCTGAGCTGCGTGGTATGTCGATAAGATATTGAAACGGAGTCGAGAGCATACTGAGGATTGCCAGCCCTTGACTTAGATAACGTGCCGAGGTCATAGTCATAATGCTACCTTCTCTACAGATGACGTTACATGATCAAGAATTTTGCTTGAGGCCTGAAAGCTTTCTTGCATTAACATGTTTTCTGATAAAGAGGTAAGAAGCTGAGGGGATTTTATAAAAGCAGCTAAGTAGTCTTGCAGCTGCCTGCCATTTTGAGCCCAAAAACCCAAATGCTCTTTTTCTAAAAACCGAGCATTAGCTTCTTCAATGCCTGGAATTGGAGAAAATATTAGAATCGGGGTGGCTGTAGCTAAAGCTTCTGATATGGTCAGTCCACCAGGTTTTGTAATGAGAAGATCCGTGCCTTTCATAAGTGTGGCAACCTGATTTGTAAAGCCAAGGACAGTATAGTTTTTGTGATGGATCGCAATCTTTTCGAGCTTTTTTTGCCGTGGCAGATCATTGCCCGTAATAAACGTAACTGTTGTTGCCGGCAGTGCTTCTAATGCTTGTAAAATCATAGACATTGTTTCATCAGTTTGCCAGCTTGTCATGATAAGAAGCTTCTTGAGACTGGATGAGTGAGCAACTGGCGTGAAATCAGAACCCGTTGGAATACCACTGGGGAGGACACTTCCCAACGGATGGAGCGAGCTTTTTAGTTGGGAGATTAAGCTTGGGTGTGCAACAAAATACTGGTCGACATATGCAACATCCCAAATAGGGTGGACAATATAGTCCGTTACAATGCCGACCAGCTTAAATGCAGAAAAAAATTTTTTTTTGTAAACGGCTGCCGCAGCTAAAGGGAAAAAATGTGTGCAAAGAATCATATCGGGGTGATAGGTTTTGATTAACCGTCCAATCGTGCGTTGACTTGTTTTGGCCAGTATGGAATTCACATTATCGAATGTATCAATTTCACTAATTTTGCAAATTTGCCGAAAAAATGTAGGTTTATACTCAATGATTGTTCTATAGGCCTTACTTAAAAGATTTGGCAGGCCATAGCGTTGTACTTGCAAAAAATCAATGGTTATTGTATTATAACCAGCTTGCTGAAAAGTTTTTTGCATGTTGAAAGCTGCTTGATTATGGCCGTTGCCGACAGAGACAGTTAAAATCAACACGGTATTCATTCTAAACACCTCCATAATAAGATATGCTTTTATTATAATTGAAAACGGACTGGAAGATATTAAGCTTCTATTATCATTTTGTTAAATTTTAAAAGACTTTTGTTAGTTTTAGGTGTGCTTTATTCAGATAGTATACGTTGTTATGAAATTTGTGATATAATTAAATCATTACAAATATTAAGTGAATGGGGGATAAAAAATGAATAGGTTTACATTACCACGAGATTTATACTGGGGCGAAGGCGCTTTGGAACAATTAAAGTATTTTGAGGGTAAAAAGGCAGTACTCATTTTGGGTGGAGGATCAATGCGTCGCTTTGGGTTTGTTGATAAAGTTCTTGGTTACTTAAAGGAAGCTAATATCGAAACAAAGCTGATTGAAAATATTGAACCGGATCCTTCCGTGCAGACGGTTATGCATGGTGCTAAAATAATGCGTGAGTTTGGGCCGGACTGGATCATTGCGATGGGCGGTGGTTCACCAATTGATGCGGCAAAGGCCATGTGGATTTTCTATGAATATCCACAGATGACATTTGAAGATGCTGTAAAACCTTTTTCATTACCACCACTTAGAAAAAAAGCAAAATTTGCAGCGATTTCTTCGACATCAGGTACAGGTACGGAGGTTACATCTTTTTCGGTTATTACTGATCCGGAAAAAGGAATGAAATATCCATTGGCTGATTTTAATCTGACACCGGATATTGCAATTGTTGATCCGGAATTGGCACAGACAATGCCACCAAAACTTACAGCACATACAGGTATGGATGCACTTACACATTCAATTGAAGCTTATGTATCTTTAGTCCATTGTCCATTTACCGATCCACTGGCGATGCAGGCAATTCATATGATTGATGTACATTTGTTAAAGTCTTATAAAGGTGATAAAGATGCACGGGAACAGATGCACTATGCACAATGTATGGCTGGTATGGCATTCAGCAATGCACTGCTGGGTATCACACATTCTCTGGCACATAAGACAGGTCCGGCATATAGTACAGGGCATATTCCTCATGGCTGTGCGAATGCGATTTATATGCCATATGTTATTAGTTATAATGCGAAAGAAACAGCTACGGCAAAGCGCTATGCGACAATTGCACGTTGGGTTGGCTTAGATGGCAAGGACGATCAGGCTTGTGTTGAGGCCCTTTGTCAGAGAATTAACGAATATAACACTAAATTGGGCATTCCAGCAAATTTGAAGGACTTTGGTATTGTAGAGAAAGAATTCCTGGAAAAGCTTGATCATGTTGCTGAGCTTGCTGTTGGGGATGCCTGTACGGGGGCAAATCCGCGCAGTATAACTTCGAAAGAAATGGCAAAGTTGCTAAAAGCTATATATTATGGAGAAAAAGTTGATTTCTAAACTAAATACAAAAAAAGTCGCTAACAAGAAGATTTTTTGTTAGTGACTTTTTTTGCTTTAAAATGATGTTAAAATAAAATAAAACAAATCTGGTAATTTTTATAAATAGAAGAATTTTTGTCAAGATAAAAGGGATTGCATCCAGGAGAATCGAATCTTTAAATATAAAGGAGATGGCATTAATATGAGAATAGAAAAACGTACCTACAAATCACTTAAAATAATAAGTAAGATTTTTAAAGGTTTGGCAGTCGTTGTACTTGCTTTTGGTGTTGTGGCTTCAATTTTTATGATGAAAAATCCTCGTATGATTTTGTTTACAGCACTTCCGGCTCTTATTGGACCCGTTTGTATGGCTCTGGGCTTATATACAAGTGGTGCAATGATTGAGATGTTTCTCGACATTGAAGAAAACACCCGTATAATTGCAAATAATACCCATGTCGATACAATAATGGAAAAAGCTTCACCAACAGAGATAATTGCAGAGCCTGCGCAAGAAAGTCTTTTTGACGAAAAAGCAAGTAAGACAGATTAGTAACAAAAAGCCGTAATAGGCTTTTTGTTTGTTATATTGCTTTTATAGATAAAGTGAAAGTATTAGATTGGTAGAGAATTTCAATACCTACAGTCAATGTACTACGTTTTTTAGAATGGCTAAATCAATTGATAAAAAAGACCATGTTTGCTGCAGTGAAAATAAAGCTTGCCATATCCTGTCTTGTGAAAACGAAATTGTAAATTCCATTCGGGATATTGTTTTACGATAAGGGCTCTATCCCCCGTAATGTAGGCAGCAAAAGTTATATAATGATCTTTTATCATTTCATGTGAGGCTGAAACATAAAGTTCATCTTCGATAGGTTCAATTGTTAACAAATGGTTTTCACTGGCTTTTACAGCAGCCAGCGGGCTAAGTTTCTTTCCGCAGCAGGAAATAGTAGCAGTTCCTGTTGTGGTTATAAGATTTTTGCATTGCGGGCAATAATGAAAGTTAACTTTTTTCATATTCCCTCCTATGGGTTGATTAAGTCTGATTTCACCTGCTAGAAGCTCCTCGATATTAATATCAAGAATTTGTGATAATTCAGGGAGTAAAGAGACGTCCGGACAGCCTAGACCGCGTTCCCACTTGTTGATTGTCTTGTCGCTGATGTTCATTAAGTCGGCTAATTGTTTTTGCGTCAAATTTTTTTCTTTGCGCAGGTTATAAATCAACCTGCCGTTTAGGTCATGATTCATAGAAATCACCTCATAAATGAGTATATAATAGATCTAAGCCACAAACAATAAACGAACCGTAGAGTCTATTTTGACATAT
>JBAYAD010000089.1:0-9682 GCA_041669965.1 Selenomonadaceae bacterium | reverse complement strand
GATCGCTATCGCACGTGCCGTGGATGTCTCGGCAAAAATTCTTATTCTCGATGAGCCAACATCGAGTCTTGATGAACAGGAAACACAGCGCCTCTTTAAAATTATTCGTCAACTAAAGAAGCAAGGCATGGGTATTGTTTTTATATCGCATTTTTTGGAACAGATTTATGACTTGTGCGATCGGGTTACGGTACTTCGTAATGGGGAATTTGTTGGAACGTACGAGGTTGCTGCGCTTCCCAAGGTAGAGCTTATTGCCAGGATGATTGGTAAGGATTTATCTGATGTAAAGGATTTTGACAAAAAGGAAGAAAAAAGCACACCTTCTGAGGAGGTATTTCTCGAAGCAAGTCATATTGGCTGTACAGGACTTCTTATAAATATGGATCTTAAGATTCACAAAGGGGAAGTTATGGGATTCGCTGGACTTCTTGGTTCGGGCCGTACAGAAACAGCGGAATTGCTTTTTGGTATTTATAGTATTACAAAAGGCCAGATCTTAATTAACGGTAAAAAATTGAATATAAGAGAACCGATGGCCGCTATGCGGAAAAAAATCGCGTTTTGCCCGGAAAATCGAAAACTTCAGGGTAGCATCGGTGACTTAAGTGTACGCGAAAATATAATTCTTGCTATGCAGGCTAAGGATGGTATGTTTTGTCACATTCCATATAAGGAGCAGGTTAAGCTGGCAGATGAAAGTATCGATCTTTTGAATATAAAGGTTTCAAGCCGTGAACAGCTCATGAAAAACCTCAGCGGAGGAAATCAGCAAAAGGTCATTATTGCCCGCTGGCTTGCAACAAATCCGGATTTGTTGATTCTTGATGAACCGACACGTGGTATTGATGTTGGAACAAAGAATGAAATACAGAAGATGGCGATCCATCTTGCGAAAGAAAAGGGAATGGCTATTGTATTTATCTCTGGTGAAATGGATGAAATGGTCCGTACCTGCACAAAGCTTGTCGTACTGCGTGATCGGAAAAAGGTTGCGGAAATCGAGGACGACAATATTAGTTCGGAAAATGTAATGCGGGCAATTGCAGGAGGTGACGCATAATGGGTAAGCTTAAGAAACTCACATCGAGCTCACTGTTTTTGCCGCTTGTTGCACTTGCGGTACTGCTGCTATTTAACATTATTTTTGTTGATGGGTTTTTGCATATAGAAATAACAGACGACGGTATGCTTTATGGACGTCTTATTGACATATTGAATCGTTCGTCATCGCTTATTATATTGTCATTGGGCATGACGTTTGTTATTGCGACAAGTGGTATTGATATTTCGGTTGGTGCTGTTGTAGCAATTTCATCTGCTGTTGTATGTACGCTTATCGGCGGACGCAGTGATGGTGTCGCTGAAACTCCGATGGTACTTGCAATGCTTGCAGCTGTTGGTGCTGGTGTGCTATGCGGGGCATGGAATGGAATGCTTGTTGCAAAATTTAAGGTACAGTCGGTTGTCGCTACCTTAATTCTTATGACAGCCGGACGCGGTGTAGCACAGCTCATGACTTCCGGCCAGATCGTTACGGTGTACTACAAACCGTTCAGCTATATCGGTGGCAGTATTCCGGGCAATGTTTTGCCGACAACCATCTTTATTGTGGTGGGAATGGTTCTTCTTGTTACTTTCCTTATGAAAAAGACAAGTATTGGGCTCTTTGTCCAGTCCGTCGGTATTAATCCGACTGCCAGTAAATTTGCTGGTATTAACGTAACGCTGGTTATTTTTCTTGTTTATGCATTTTCCGGTTTTTGCGCGGGTGTATCAGGACTTATTGAAGGTTCACTGATTCGTGCCGCAGATGCAAATAATGCCGGCCTTAATATGGAAATGGATGCAATTCTTGCCGTAGCACTTGGTGGTACGCTTCTTTCCGGCGGAAAGTTCTATATTGGTGGTTCTGTTATCGGGGCAATAACGATACAGACGCTGACGACGACGATGTATGCAATCGGGATTGCGTCAGATCAATTGCCGGTCATCAAAGCAATTGCTGTAATCATTCTCTGTCTGATTCAATCGAAACGTTTTCAGGCAATGTTCAACGAGTGGAAAAACCGTCGCAATTCACATAAAGATTTATCGATGGTTGAAAAGGCGGTGGACAAAGTATGAACAGAAAAATTAAAAAATTAATGAATGAAGCAATCGCTTCACAGTATTTCTCTTTCTTTGTAACCGTAATTCTTTTTATTGTGCTTTATGGAGTTGGCATTATGACGTATAAGGGCTTCATACGGCCACAGGTTTTTTTGAATCTTTTTATTGATAATGCATCGCTCATTATCGTTACTGTTGGTGTTACGTTTACACTGCTCATCGGAGGTATTGATCTTTCTGTCGGGGCGGTGGTCGCACTTTGTTGTATGATACTGGCGATTTTATTAGAGTATACAACGGTACCTATTGTAGTGGCTGTTATAGGCGTGCTTTTGCTTGGAATTGTATTTGGAGGAATACAGGGGTATCTTATTACTGCTTTTAATATGCAGCCATTCATCATTACACTTGCCGGAATGTTCTTTTGCCGTGGTCTTACTGCAGTTATTTCCCGTGAGACTATTAGTATTACAAATCCAATGTATGTTGCCATAGCAAGCGAACGAATCAGCGTTTTTGGCTTGGGGTTTGTGTCTGTTGGTGCTGTTGTTGCTCTTGCGGCACTCGCTTTTGCGGCCGTTGTACTTAAATATACAAAAATCGGTCGTACAATTTTTGCAATCGGCGGCAACGAAAGTTCGGCATCTCTCATGGGTCTGCCAGTATTCAAAACGAAGGTTCTTGTTTATATGATCAGCGGTTTCTGCGCAGCTCTTGGTGGGGTTGTTTATTCCTGGATTATGCTGTCGGGGTATCCGCTTCATGGTCTTGGCATGGAAATGGATGCAATTGCGTCTTCTGTTATCGGCGGTACGTTGCTGACGGGTGGTGTCGGCTTTATTCCAGGAACACTTTTTGGTGTGCTCATTCAGGGTGTTATCCTTACTTTTATCACATTTCAGGGTACACTTTCCGCCTGGTGGACAAAGATTGTCGTTGGGGCGCTGCTTTTTATATTCATTATAATGCAGGCGCTTATCACGGAACGTAAAAGCAAGATTTCTTCCAAGAGTTCTATGCAGGTAACGGCAAAGAAAGCTGCAGAAACAAAATAGCTCCCTTACAGGGAGATGATTTTATCCCTCCCTATTATATAAAAGAAGATCCGTCTTGATGACGGGTCTTTTTTTTTGTCTGCTTTATTTTATAAAAACCGCCAGATAAAAGTCCAAAGACTTTATCTGGCGGTTCTTTTACGAATTGAATTATTTTATAGAGATAACGCCAAGACCATCCTGTATTGTCATCTTTGTGCCAAATGGGGCGGAGATAGCCGCAATGTGCTGGAGGATTTCTTTGCCTTCTTTGGCGTCAGCAAAATATGGACGGCCTTTTAGTGAATGGTTTTTAGTAAAGCCTAGTGCAACTGGTTTTAAGAAGATTTTATGCAGTTTTCCATTTTCAATGGAAAACGATGGCAGAGCTGACTGGAATACGCGAATATCGGCAGGAAGACCTCTTTTTCCGTGGTCGGTTCGGATGTTGAGACCTTTCGATACCGTGCTTTGTGAATCAAGATCATAGATGGTATAAAACTCGGCGGGCTGTCTTTCAACAGAATCGTTTTGAAAAATAAAGTCACCAAGGCTGTAGAAAATAGGTTTGTTTTTATAGATTTCGATGCCGCGCCAGATGTGCGGACCGTGGCCAATGTAGGCAGAAGCTCCGCTGTCGATGCAGAGCTTGGCAAAGTCACGGGCAAAGTCCGCCGGAAGTTCCTTGTCCATGCCCTTACATTCATGCGTATGATGGCTCACAAGTACAATATCTGCCTGACAGGCAGCTTCCCTGATCGAGCGGACGATACGGTCCGAATCCTTTTTATTCATGGTGGTTGTTGTTCCCGGAGTCCCCGGTTCGAAGCGCAGACTGCCAACATAGTAACCGCCTTGCAGGGGTTTTGTAAAGCCTTCTTTTTCATTAATTTGGCGATGGGCATTAATATCGGTCTGTTCGACTATTTCCTGTAGTTTTTCATAGTCGGCCAGGCTGATATGATGAATTTCCTGATAACGCAGGACGTTGGCTCCGGGACGCCCTAAAACATCCGGACGCTGCGGACTTGCCATGCCCCATTCGGACATGGTTGAGGTTACACCGATGAGAGCAACCCGCCCTTCCGCCGTATCGATATAACGCGGTTGCGAGGCCTCCGCAAGATTGATACCAACACCAGCATGAATGCAGTTGTTTTTTTCTAAATGATGCATGGTGGTGAGAATGCCGCCAATGTTCCAGTCAATTGTATGATTATTGGCCCAGGCCATGATGTTAAAGCCAAGGTACTTTAGATCCTGCAGTACAGCGGGGCGCGCTGCAGCCCAGGTCCCGCCGCTTGTCGGAGCAGGATAGACCTCAAAATCGTGAAGCAGAATTTCAAGATTTGTGAAGCGTACATCAAAAGAGCGAATATAGTCTTTTAGAGCGTTTGTTTTTTCATCTTTTGGCAGATGTTGTGTGATAAAAGAATCTCCGGCAAGAACAAAAGATACGGTTGACATATAAAATCACTCCTGGCATTTTTATGTAACATAGGCTGTTTTATACTATTTTAGCAGGCGAAACGGACAGGTGAAGTTTTTTTGTTTATGCATTCCAGGTAAATTCTTTTTTTGAAACCATTTTAACACTTTCTTCTAAAAGTTCAGCAACAAGAATAATATCTTCGATTTTTGCGGATTCTGCCGGGTTATGGCTGATACCGTCCTTACATGGGATAAAGAGCATGCCTGTGTGTGTATAGCTGGCCCAGTGCATGGCATCATGACCTGCACCGCTTGGAAGAGTCATAAAAGAACGATTTTGTTGACGACAAAGTTTTTCGAAAAAGCAAATCATTTCAGGTTTCATGCTAACCGGTATTTCGTCACTAAGTTTTTCAATATCATAGGTAATGCTGCGTGCAGCTGTGATAGTGTCAATACTGTCAAGGACTTTTGCCGTAACTTCAGCCTTTGCGGCAGCCGATATGCTGCGGATATCAATACCGAGTTCGACTTCACCGGGGATGACGTTCATAGCACCCGGATGGATACGGATGACACCGACGGTACCAACAATGCCTGGAGACGTTTGGGCAGCCGCGAGTTTTTCTACTTGAAGGATGATTTCAGCCGCAGCACAAAGACCATCAGAGCGAAGTGTCATTGGTGTTGCGCCTGAATGATCAGCACTGCCATGCAGATAAACCTTAAAGCGAGTCGGGGCGGCAATGCCGGTGACAATTCCCAGAGATTTTTTTTCGTGTTCAAGTACCTTGCCCTGCTCAATATGTACTTCAAAAAAGGCTTTGAGAGGGTCTTTGTAGGTTGCTTTTTCAATATGATCCGGATCAAGGGCACGTGATTTCAGGGCTTCATAAAGCGTTGTTCCGTTTTTATCCGTAAGACGCTGCAGATCCTTTACTGTAAGTTCTCCGCGCATAGCCTTACTGCCAAGGGTTGCTGAACCAAAGCGGCTGGATTCCTCTGACATAAAGAGTACAACTTCAAGCGGGTGTTCGTTTTGGAAACCATCCTCCTGCATGCTTTTGACAGCTTCAATAGCGCAGAGAATACCAACGACACCATCGTAGTTGCCGCCGCTTGGTACGCTGTCCCCATGCGAGCCAAACATAATAGCTGGCAATGCAGGGCTGCTGCCTTCGCGTCGGCCGATGACATTGCCAAAGGCATCTGTGCGAATAGCGAGCCCGGCATCCTGCATAAGCGATATAAGGTAGTCGCGTCCCTGCCAGTCACTGTCGCTGAATGCGAGGCGGTTAATACCTGCACCACAGTTTGGCGTAGAAAAATTTTTCATTGCTGCAAAGTGTTTTGCTAAACGATCTTGAGAAATCATGTAAATACCTCCAATATAAATGATATATAGAATTATATTCCGATGGGTGAAACTATGTTTCGTAAAAAAGAAATACTATTTTACAAACTAAAGAAATAAATTATAATTTTATTTTAGAGCCTTTACAAGATTTTAGCAATAGTAAACAAAAAATATAAGAAAATAATTTTTTACTATACTATATGTAAATTATGTATTTTTAATACATAAGTAAACGTATTGACAATGGAAAATAAATAGATTATTATAGAATTGTATTCTATATAAAAGCAATGGCGCTGATATATTCTCTAAAAGAAGAGGATTGAGCGCCTCTTTTTAAATAGAGAAAGGAGTGAATATTCGGCAAAATAGAAACAATGTTCCGCTCAAAGAAACAAATAAAAAACAAGAAAAAGGAGAGAGTTTTTATGAGTGAAGATACTTTGAAAAAGAAAAGTCATGCAGAAGGTGAAGACGGACATCATATCAAAAGTTTGATCGGTGCAACACTTGGCTATGCTGCAGATGGTATGGATATGTTTTTGCTATCATTTGTTTTGGTATTTATTATTAAAGAATTTGGTCTTACTCCGGTTGAAGCAGGTAACCTTACCTTGGCAACGACACTTGGTACCTGGGTTGGTTCTTATGTATTTGGGTTTATGGCAGATGCATATGGCCGAATCAAAATATTGTCTGCAACGATTTTTCTTTATTCGTTTGCGACGGGGGCAATCTACTTTGTTAATGATTATAATGCATTGCTGGGCCTGCGTTTCCTTATTGGTCTTGGTATTGGCGGCGAATTTGGTATTGGGATGGCACTTGTTACAGAAACCTGGGCTCCGGAAATGCGTGCAAGAGCGACATCCTGGGTATCTCTTGGCTGGCAGCTTGGTGTCCTTGCAGCGTCGGTTCTTGCAGCGATTGTTGTTCCAAATTTGGGCTGGAGAGGTGTATTCCTTTTAGGTCTTGTACCGGCAGTTGTTGCGATTTATGTTCGTGTGTCACTGCATGAACCCCAAATGTGGGTTTCACGTAAGGAACGCCAGAAAGAATTGGATATCAAAGCAAAAAATGGTGTGCTTTCAGCAGAGGAAGAAAAAGAATTTACAAAGATCTGCGGGATGCCGCTTAAAAAATTGTTTTCAGATCGTAAAACGACAATCACAACACTGGGTCTTCTTATAATGTGTTTCATTCAGAATTTTGGTTACTACGCAATTTTTAGCTGGATGCCAACGGTGCTTTCTGAGAAATATGGATATACACTGGCAAAGGCAAGCGGATGGATGTTCATTTCAATTTGCGGTATGCTCATAGGAATTTCGATATTTGGAATACTTGCCGATAAAATTGGCCGTAAAAAGACATTTGCTATCTACTATATAAGCGGCACGCTTTATTGTATTTTATATTTTTTCTATTTCACAAGCCAGGGCGCGCTTCTCTGGGGCAGTGCACTGCTTGGCTTTACCGTAAATGGTATGATGGGTGGTTATGGTGCTGTGCTGGCTGAAAATTATTCTTCTGAAGCACGCTCGACAGCAGAAAACTTCATCTTTGGTACAGGCCGTGGCCTGGCTGGATTTGGTCCGGCTTTGATTGGCTGGCTGGCTGTTGGCGGTAATATCTATGGTGCAATGAGTCTGGTGTTCCTTATTTATCCGGTAGCTCTTGTCTGCATGTGGTTTATGATTCCGGAAACAAAGGGAAAACAGATCGAATAAATTCAGGGGGTAAAGCTTATGTATGATCTAGCATTAAAAAATGGATTGGTTGTAAACGGCACTGAAATATGCCGTAAAAATGTCTATGTGAAAGATGGAAAAATTGCAGAGATTACTGATGCGGATTATGATGCCGAATCAATACAGGATGCGGCAGGACTTTATGTCCTGCCGGGCTGTATTGATTCACATTGTCATTTTCGTGATCCGGGAGCAACGCAAAAGGAAGATTTTGCGCATGGAACACGGTCTGCTGCAGTTGGTGGTGTAACAACAGTATTTGATATGCCGAATACAAATCCGGCAGTATTGAATGAGGCGGATCTTGAAAATAAGAAAAAGTATTTCGCTGATAAGGCTTATGTGGATTATGCACTTTGGGGCTTGTCTCTTGGCGATGTTAACTTGACAGAACTCGGTCAATTGGAAAAGGCCGGGGCAGCTGCAATAAAGTTTTTTTGGGGCTATGCGATTGATGCCAAAACACATGCACTTGTCTATAATTATGATCCATCAGCAAAGGGTGTTATTCCACCACTTGATGATGGCGAGGTTTATAAAATATTTGAAGAAATTGCGAAAAACAAACAGATATTGGCAATTCATGCTGAAAACAGTGAGTTGATTCATACGCTGACAGAACGTGTAGCAGCCAGTGGCCGTGATGATTATCCTGCACTTATGGAAGCGCGTCCGGCATTGGCTGAAATTCTGACCGTACAGACCGCACTGGCTTACTCGAGGGCAACAGGTGCAAGGCTTCATATTCTGCATGTGACAGCCAGGGAAACCGTAGAACTTATTCGCCGTGCAAAAAAAGAGGGCATACCAGTAACGGCAGAGACTTGTCCGCATTACTTATTTTTGTCTGCGGATGATTATGATCGTATAGGGCCGATGATCAAGGTCTATCCCGTTATTAAAGAAGAAAAAGATCGGGTAGCACTTTGGGAAGGCTTGCTGGATGGAACTCTTGATTTTGTGGCCTCAGATCATGCACCGCATAAAATTGAAGAAAAAAAAGGCAGCCTTTTTGACATACCTTCGGGTATGTGTGGTGTGGAAAGCATGCTGCCACTGCTTTTGGGTGAAGTCAGCAAAGGAAAAATTACATTGCCGTTTGTAGTAAAGGTATTAGCAGAGCATCCGGCAGAAGTCTATGGACTTATGACAAAAGGTTTTTTAACGAAAGATATGGATGCGGATATTGTACTTGTCGATATGAGGGAAACAAAGACAATTCGCAACGAAGACTTGCACAGTAAACAGCCAATGACAGCTTTCGATGGTATGGAAGTCACAGGGTGGCCGGTTGCAACGTATCTTAGAGGACAGCTCATTGCGAAAAAGCATGATGTTTGTGGAGAGAAAATTCTTGGTAAATGGTTATCTTGTAAGAAATAAAATTTTTAAACTTTGATGAAACAACGTTTCGCTAAAGGGAACAAAATAAAGGTAAGGAGGAGACTCTAGTGAAAAAACTTTTGTTGGAAGCAGAAATCATGGAGAATAGTGTAATGATTCCAAAGGTAAGGCGGATGCAGCTCCGGGCTCCGGAGATTGCGGCGATCGTACAGCCGGGACAGTTTGTTCAGGTGCGAAAAAAGGAAAGTACGGTTTTTCTGCGTCGTCCGTTTAGCATAGCAGATGCCAATACTGAAAAAGGGACAATTTGCATTATGTATCGTGTTGTTGGTAAAGGCTCAGCCGAGATGGCAGCAATGAAGCCGGGAGAAAAGCGCAGTGTGGAAGGACCCTTGGGAACGGGTTTTTCTCTGGGGGAAGGACGACCGCTTCTCGTCGGAGGCGGTGTGGGGATTGCACCGCTGATTTTTCTTACAAAACGGCTGCAAAAAGAAAAGCCAATTGTGCTGATTGGTGGGAAAAATAAGGAAGAAACTTTTTGGACAACGTATTTGGAAGAATATGCAGATAAAATCTATATTACTACTGATGATGGATCTGTTGGGCAAAAGGGTTTTACGGTACAGGCAATCCCGAATTTATTGGAACATAAT
>JBAYAD010000088.1:0-9692 GCA_041669965.1 Selenomonadaceae bacterium | reverse complement strand
GTATTAGAAAAAGAAATTCGAGTTTTTAATGATAAAAAAGTAGGCGAAATTATGAAGAGAATTTTTATGATGGTATTGTGTTTTGTTATTATAGCAGAGGCTGGAATTGTATCAGCGGCATCTGTATCGACAACAGAGAAAACTGTAGAACCAGCTAAGTCAGCAAAAATAGTGCAGCCAGAGCATTTGGTAAAGGTAAAAGGCTTTCTTATAAGCAAGAATGCAGACACAGAAAATACGTTAAAGAAAACAAATACAATGGAATCTTCCAAAAAAATTATTGTGAACCTCGCAAGTTGTTCACTGGCATTTTATATTAACAATACGAAAGTGCGTCTTTATCCCGTTGCTGTTGGCACAATATATACACCAACACCTGTTGGTAATTATTCAATACTTGAGAAGGAAGTAAATCCAGAATGGATTAGTCCAGAGAATGAAGCTATGCAGATTGCTTCAGGCGAAGATAATCCGCTTGGTTATCGTTGGATGCGTTTTTGGGGGAATTATGGAATACATGGAACGAATCGACCAGAGTCTGTCGGTCGTTATGTATCGAATGGTTGTTTGCGTTTGAAAGAAGCAAATGCGGAAGAAATTTTTGATCTTGTAACGGTAGGAACACCTGTAGAAATCATGTATAATCGTGTTGTCATTGAAAAGAATCCAAAAAAAATTGTAACATACTATATTTATCCAGATGTTTATTCGCGTCAGCCACTTGATGTAGAAACCGTAAATAAATGGCTTGCCGGTTATGGGGTGGATCGTTTTGTCAGTAATCAGAGTATTGCTGAAAAGATTGCGGCTTCTGACGGGGAACCAACTTATATAGGTCGTGCTTTTCATATATATGTGAATGGAACAGAACTTAAGGAAAACGGTGTTGTTAAAGATGGTATAATTTATTTGCCGGCCATACCGATTGCAGTGCAGCTTGATTTGCCATTAACATGGAATGCAGACACAAGTATGCTTATAAGTAGGTATGGTAGTGCAACTGGATATATAAAGAAAGATGTACTTTACTTTAGTGCAGACGGGGCAGCAGCTTTATTTAATTTGGCTGGTGGTTTAGGCGACGATGATGTATTTAAACTTGTGTCTTTAGCAAGTTCAAATACTATAGATAAACCTGCTGTAACTTCAAATGCATCAGTGAAAAAATCGGACAAGAAAAGGCTGTAGAAGCCATTGTAAAAAATAAATAATTTGGAGGGACTTTTGTGCAAAAGCGTTTTGTCATATTAGATGGAAGCAGCCTTATGTATCGATCGTTTTTTGCTTTGCCATTGTTAACATCATCAAAAGGTGAATACACAAATGCAATTTATGGTTTTGCAAATATGCTGATAAAGCTTATTCAGGATTTAAACCCGGATTTGCTGGTTATAGCATTTGACAAAGGAAAAAAGACATTTCGAAATGATTTGTTTGAAGATTATAAAGGAACACGTAAAGCGACGCCGCTGGAACTTTCTTCACAGATCCCGTGTATTCATGAGCTTGCCAATGTGTTTGGTATTACACTTATTGAAAAAGAAGGATTTGAGGCAGATGATATTATTGGTACGCTTGCTACAGCAGCGGCAAAGAAAGGCTATGAATCAATAATTGTTACAGGGGATCATGATGCATTGCAGCTCATACAGCCAAATCTTAAAGTTATGATGACAAAGCGTGGTATATCTGACATGGAAATTTTTGATGAGGTTGCTTTTATAAAGAAATATAATCTTAAGCCAAAGCAGCTCATTGATTTGAAAGGTCTTATGGGTGATTCCTCTGATAATATACCAGGAGTTCCTGGCGTTGGTGAAAAGACAGCAACAAAGCTACTTATAGAGTATGGTACAATGGAAAATGTTCTTAATCATATTGATGATATATCAGGTAAGAAGCTCAAGGAAAGACTTTTTGATAATAAAGAACAAGCAGTTCTTTCCAAGCGATTGGCAACGATTGTTTGTGATGTTCCAATTGATTTTGTTGAGAACGATTACACGATTATACCAAAGTATGAGGAAATTAGGGCTTTTTGCAGTCAATATGAGCTAAAGAATATTCCGGCAAAAGTAGATCAGCTTTTTCCGCAAATGGATGCACTTGGATTTGGTGAAATTGTTGAAAGTACTTTGCCACAGTACGAGGTTGTGAAAGAACCACAAAAGCTAGAGAAAATTGCAGCAGATGTACGTTTGTCGAATAAATTTGTTTTTATAGCAATTACGCAGGGACATTTACCAACGGTGTCTTTTGAGGGAATGACGATCAAAGTTGATGGAAAAATATTTTTTGTCAGCAGCGATCTGCATAATTGGTACTTGCTGCTGGAACTTTTAGCAGATGTTTCCATAGAAAAATTTACATGCGATATAAAGCCGCTTTATCATATGGGATTGCGATTATCAGGAAAAATCTATGATGTAGTTCTCATGGCTTATTTGTTGGAGCCCGCCGCAAATGGATATGCGCTGTCAAGTCTTATGGATATTTATTTAGCAGGTACAGAAGAACCATCAAATATAGAAAATGAAATTGATGCAGCTGTGTGGGATGTTTATTGTGTAGAAAAACTGGGTACGTGCATTCTTGAAAAAATGCAAGAAGAAGAAATGAAGAAGCTCTATGATGATATTGAGCTTCCGCTTGTTGAAGTGCTTGCTGATATGGAAGCAAATGGTATCTATGTGAATAGAAAGCATTTAGAAGTAATGTCAGTTGAAGTCAATGAGAGAATTGATGGGTTGATAGCAGAGATACATGCATTGGCGGGGATAGAGTTTAACGTAAATTCGCCGAAGCAGTTGGGTGAGGTACTTTTTGACCGACTCTTTCTACCTGCTGTAAAAAAGACAAAGACAGGTTACTCGACAAATGCCGAAGTATTGGAGACGTTGCGTATGGCACATCCAATTGTCGAAAAAATATTGGACTATAGACTGTGGAACAAGCTTAAAACAACCTATCTTGACAGTCTGGGATTGCTTATAAGTGAAAAGACAAAGCGTATTCATACGACATTTAATCAGATGGTTACAGCGACAGGACGTCTTAGCAGTTCAGATCCAAATCTACAAAACATACCAGTTAGAACAGATGCTGGCAAAAAGATTCGTGAGTTGTTTGAGCCTGGCAAAGGCTATGATTATCTTTTATCAGCTGATTATTCGCAGATCGAGTTGCGTTTGCTGGCAGATATGTCGCAGGACAAAAATTTTGTTGAGGCTTTTAATGAAGAACAGGATATTCATATACGGACAGCGTCGGAGGTATTTGGTATATCAATGGCTGAGGTGACGAGTGAAATCCGCCGTAAAGCGAAAGCTGTTAATTTTGGTATTGTCTATGGTATTAGTGATTATGGTTTGTCAAAAGATCTTCATATATCACGGAAGGAAGCTGCTGAATATATAAATAGTTATTTTGAAAAATGTGCTGGAGTCAAGTCGTTTATTGATAAGACAGTAGAGGATGCTCATAAAAATGGTTTTGTCACAACAATTTTTGGTAGGAAACGTTATTTGCCAATGATCAATAGTTCAAATTATAACCAACGTACATTGGCAGAACGCATGGCAATGAATACACCAATACAGGGATCGGCAGCTGATATTATCAAGCTGGCAATGCTGGGAGTATATAAGGAGCTTCATAAGAAAAAATTAAAGAGCCGTATGCTATTACAAGTACATGATGAACTTGTACTTGAGGTACCGGAGAATGAGGTACAAGTGGTATCGGATATTTTGCACAGCACGATGGAAAATGTCGTAAAACTTTCAGTTCCGCTTACGATTGATATCAATAAAGGTAAGAATTGGGCAGAAGCCAAATAATGGGGGAAATACAATGCCGGAAATGCCAGAGGTTGAAATCATAAGAAGGTCCCTCATCAATAAATTGAAGGGAAAACAGATTGTTCAAATAGAAATTTTATTGGCGCGTCAGATTAAATGGCCGGATAGGGATGGTTTTGTGGCGATGACGGTTGGCCGCCATATTATTGATATCGGCCGTAAGGGTAAGTATTTGCTGTTGCTGCTGGATAATGGCAATACGATTGTGTTTCATTTACGCATGACAGGCCGCCTTTGCTATACACTGAAAGAAGCTTCGCAGGATCTTTATAAAAGAATTATCTTTTTGCTTGATGATGGTAATCTGCTTATTTATGCGGATACACGTACGCTGGGGACTATCTATGCATTGGCACCAGGAGAAGAATGGCGTATAGAAGGTCTTTCACATATGGGTGTGGAACCTCTGACGGAGGATTTTACCGAAGGTTATTTGTATGATGTTATGTATAAGAGTAAGGCAAAAATCAAATCGTTCCTGCTTAATCAGAAGAAAATCAGCGGATTGGGAAATATCTATGCAGATGAGTGTTTGCATATGGCTGGAATTCATCCTTTGCGTTTAGCAGGTTCTTTAATGAAAAATGAGATTGCCCAGCTGCATATGGCTATTAATAAAGTTATTGCAGATGGTATTCGGGATGGTGGAACAACTTTTCGTGATTACCGTAATGGAGAAGGGGAAAAAGGTCATCATCAGGAAAATCTTTTTGTCTATGGACGAGATGGCAAACCATGTAAAGTTTGTGGGACAATAATCGAGAAGATCGTTGTTGGTGGTCGTGGTACGCATTTTTGTCCAAACTGCCAAAAACTCAGGGAGGAGAGCTGAAGTGTTTATTATCGGATTGACTGGTGGAATTGCCAGTGGGAAGAGTACTGTGAGTAAAATTTTAGCAGAACAAGGTGCCATAATACTTGATGCAGATGCAGTTGCACGTACACTGTCTATGCCAAATGAAGCAGGGTGGAAATTGTTTGTTGAACATTTTGGTTCAGCAGTATTGCTTGAAAATCAATGTCTTGATCGTGCAAAGATTGGTCAGCTTGTTTTTGCTGATGATAAGGAGCGCGAATGGGTTAATAATATGATGCATCCTCAGATTAAAGAAGAGCTGCTGCGTCGCTTAGCAAGGTTGCAGGCAGAAAACGCAAAGGTTGTTGTGCTGGATATTCCACTTTTTTTTGAGACAAAATGGGATGCTTTTGTTAATACAGTATGGGTCGTTTATGTAAATGAAAAGATACAGGTAGAACGGCTTATGAAACGGAATAATTTATCAGAAAAATTAGCACGACAACGTATTGCTTCACAAATATCCTTAAAGGAAAAGGTAAAACAGGCTGATTTTGTTATTAATAATACGGAAAATATTGAAAGTACAAGACAACAGGTAGTAGCTGCATGGGAAAAAATTTGGAAGGAGAAGATCGAACAATGACGGAATCTTTTCGTGAACGTCTGCAGTTGCGACAAAAGAAAGCAAGACGAAAAGATCAGTTGATTTTTCTTATAACAGGCGTTTTACTTCTATTTTTATTGGGAACTTTTATTATACAATCAGATTTTATTCAACGTCGTTATTTTTATCCATATCCATATCAGTCTCTTATTAATAAATATGCCGGAGAATATCATATAGAAAACACTCTTGTAGCAAGCGTAATTATGAATGAGAGTAAGTTTAAGAATGAAGTTCATTCAGAGCGTGGTGCGATCGGTCTTATGCAGCTTATGCCGGATACGGCAGAGTGGATTGCTGTGCAGATTGACGATCCAGCCTATGATATGGAAAAATTACATGAACCAGAGACAAATATTCGCTATGGTACATGGTATTTAGCATCGCTTAAGAAAGAGTTTGAGGGCAATGATATTCTTGCACTCGCGGCCTACAATGCCGGACGTGGTAATGTTCATGATTGGATGAAAAAGTATGGATGGGATATGAATTTTAAAAATATAGAACAAATTCCTTATATAGAAACACGTGAATATGTAGCCAAAGTATTGAAGCATCGGGAAAAATATCAAATCTTGTATAACCGTAATTGATGTTTTTCAATGTGATATCATAAAACAAGAAAAATAATATGTAGTAGTTTTCCAGGGACTCAATAAGTTAGCAGATGAACCGTATCGCACTTCATGGGACAGAGTTACTGATATGCAGAGTTGAGTAATGAATTCATTCATAGGGAAAAGCAGGTGCTGAATTTGGTAATGAAAAGGACCTTTCAAAGTTTTGAAGAACTTGAAGCTATGCTTATGCATGTGGCGAAGGAATCACCGACATATCAAAAAATTGCAATCTATATTGAAAAAAACTATTTGCGCATCATTTTTATGACGGCCAATGAACTAGCTGAAAAAATGGGAGTAAGTCAGGGTAGTGTGTCACGCTTTTTTATTGCGCTTGGATATCATGGTTACAACGAATTTTTGCGTAAATTGCAGCGTCTGGTAAGTAAACAGCTGACTGCACCGCAGCGGCTGGAATATAGTCGGGAACATCTGCGGCAAGATAATCCATTGCGCACAATTTTGGATGTGGAGTTTGGGAATATGGATGAACTCATGGATATTATGCAGGGAGAAAGCTATGAAAAAATAGTACAGATGGTTCTCTCTGAAAAAAAGCTGGTGTTGGTATCGGCGCGTATGTCAGCAACGATACTTCCATATGTGAGCTATATATTGCATAAGATGCGTCCTGATGTAAGTGTTGCTGTACCAGATACACCAGAATGGGAAATGCTGGAGCTGGCAGATCCTGAACAAATAAATATTTTGGCAGTGGCATTTCCGCGTTATCCGAATGTACTTATTCATAAATGCAGGAATTTACGAAAAAAGGGGTTTTCTATCTGCGCGCTTACAGATAGTCGTTTTTCACCCATTGCTGATGCAGCAGAGGCTTGTATCTTTGTATCGGTTACAACGGCATCCTTATTTGATATTTATAGTACGCCTATAGCGTTTTTTAACCTTTTATTGCGTGATGTGGCGAAACAGATGCCGGGATTGAAGGAGCGGATGGAGAAAATCGAAGAACTTGAACGGCGGGACAATGTATACTTTACGAATTGAAAAGAGAACTTGTAAATAGGATTCTATGTGTGCTTGACAATTGATTAGAACTGTGTTATTTTTTAATTACAGCAAAGACAACGAAGTCATGTGAATGATTTAGCAGGTCTTTGTTTTTTTTTATTTAAAATTGCTGAACAACGGTGTTTAGGTGCTTATACAGTATCTGGGCACCTTTTTATTTTAATTTTTATGAATGATTTCATCATTTGCAGTATAAATGAATAAATTCATTATTTTAAAGCTTTAGACAGCTAAAGAAAAGGGGAATAAAAATGATTTATTTGGATGGAAATTCTTTGACACTTGCAGAGGTTATCCGTGTTGCAAGGGCAGGAGAAACTGTTGAGTTAAGCTCGTCCGGAGAAAACCAGATTTTGAAAAGCCGCAGAATTGTCGATAAAATTTTATCAGAAGAACGTCCGGTCTATGGGGTTTCTACTGGTTTTGGTGATTTTAGTACGGTATTTATTGAAAAAGACAAACGCGCGCAATTACAACGTAATCTTATTTTAAGTCATGCAACTGGTGTGGGAGAGCATCTTTCTAAGGACGTCGTACGTGCAGCTATGCTCCTCCGGGCGAATTCCCTGGCTAAGGGATATTCAGGAATCCGACTAGAAACCGTGAAAATGTTACTTGCAATGCTAAATAAAGAGATTACACCGGCAATCCCTTGTAAAGGATCTGTTGGCGCTAGTGGCGATCTGGCACCGCTGTCTCACATGGTATTAGTCATGCTCGGGGAAGGCGAAGCTTACTTAGATGGAAAGCTTATGAGCGGGCAGAACGCGTTGGAAAAAACAGGCCTCATGCCAGTTGTCCTAAGCGGTAAAGAAGGATTAGCACTTATCAATGGTACACAGATTATGACTGCGGTTGGCTGCATTGCTTGGCAGGATGCGGTAAATCTTATGAAGGCAGCCGATATTGCAGCGGCTTTGAGCGTTGAAGGGCTTAAGGGAACACGAACTGCTTTTGACAGCCGTATCAGCGAGGTACGGCAGCATCCGGGGCAGATGGCAACAGGCAGAAATATGCTGATGCTTACGGCAGATAGTTCAATCATTGCATCTCATATTCATTGTGCAAAAGTTCAGGACGCATATTCTCTACGTTGTGTTCCACAGGTGCACGGTGCCTCAAAAGATGCGTTGCGTCAAGCGACGCGCACGCTAACGATAGAGATTAACTCAGTTACGGATAATCCGCTTATCATGCCGGATACGGGAGAAGCAATTTCCGGTGGTAATTTCCATGGACAGCCGATTGCTCTGGTTATGGATTATTTAAAACTCGCAATAGCCGAACTTGGCAGCATCTCCGAACGGCGTACAAACCGTTTGTTGGATATGCATCTAAGCGATCTGCCGGCTTTTCTTACGGTTTTTCCCGGCGTAGATTCAGGGCTCATGATTACACAGTATGTGGCAGCTTCACTTGTATCGGAGAATAAGGTGCTTGTTCATCCGGCGAGTGCAGACTCAATTCCGACTTCAGCTAATCAGGAGGACCATGTAAGCATGGGGACAATTGCAGCACGTCAGTCCCGTGAGATTCTAGACAACGTTGTCTATGTGTTGGCTATTGAGATTATGGCAGCGGCACAGGGCATTGACTTTTTAGACCCGCTTAAGCCGGGCCGGGGAACAACAGCCGCGCATAAGGCTATTCGCCAGATTATTCCACATTTGGGCAAAGACCGTTTTCTGTCTCCGGAAATCAAAGAGCTGCATGATCTGATTTCATCTGGTGCTTTGGTACAGCAGGTAGAAGCTGCAATCGGTGAATTAACAATCTGATAGCTGAGGCAAATGCCTATCTATAAACAAAAATAATGGAGGTTGGAAAAATGAAGAAGATCGTGGTTTTATGTATGACACTGATGCTGGCAATGAGTATTTTGAGCGGCTGTGGCAGCCAGTCCAAGGATACCACTGCTAAAACAGATACTCCAAAAAAAATTGTAGTTGGTTTGGATGATAATTATCCGCCAATGGGTTTTAAGGATGAAAATAATGAGATTGCCGGTTTTGATGTTGATGTAGCCAAGGAGGCGTCAAAGCGGTTGGGCTGTGAAGTTGAGTTCAAAGCTATCGATTGGGACAGCAAGGAAGCTGAATTGAAGAGTGGGCGTGTGGATGTTCTTTGGAACGGGCTGGATATTACAGAAAAACGCAAGGAGAATATGATGTTCAGTGATCCTTATATGGATAATCGTCAGCTTGTATTTGTGGCGAAGGGAAATCCAAAAGGGATTAACTCTGAAAAAGATCTTAAAGGCAAAACAGTGGGAACACAGAGTGGAGGAACAGCAGAGGAATATATCGATGCACATGAAGATTTTAAGAGCAGTATGAAAAATTTCAAAACATATTCCGATTATATTTCAGCTTTTATGGACTTGGAAAATGGACGGCTGGATGCGATTGTTTCCGATGAAATTACGGGCCGCTATTATATGAGCAAACATCCGGATAAGATTGATGTCGTAGATGTTGTTATCGGACCAGTAAGTACCTTTGGCATTGGTTTCCGTAAAGACGATCAGGAATTGCATGATAAAATACAAAAGGTTATGGATGAAATGAAAAAAGATGGCACTATGGCTAAGATTTCTGAAAAGTGGTTTGGTAAGGATATTACAAAGAAATAAAAAGTTGCTAGGAGGTGTTTCAAATAGACAAGATTGCGCAGATTGTTCTGCCTATGTTGGAGGGCAGTGAGGTTACCCTGCAGAT
>JBAYAD010000087.1:0-9696 GCA_041669965.1 Selenomonadaceae bacterium | reverse complement strand
TATTGCCTGTTATAGCGTTTTAAGGGGTTTCAGAAAGCTGTTGAGGGAAAAAGTGAGGGAAGTTTAAACGAAAAAACAGATGTATATTGGGCAAAGGGGACTGTTGTAAAGTGATATGTTTGACAGGATACCTTCTGCAAGGTCTATCTAATAAAACAACTACTATAAAAGGACATTCAGAAATGAGTGTCCTTTTTCGTACAAAAAATTATATATCAACCGTCCTTGGGAGTTAGTTTATTAAAAAGCTAACTCCCTTTTTTCATGCCCAAAATTGAAAGGAGAAAAAGAAACTTGAACGCAAAAGTAATTGCCATCGCCATGCAAAAAGGTGGTGTAGGAAAAACAACAACTTGTGCCAACTTAGGCATAGGGCTTGCACAGGAGGGCAAAAAGGTTTTAATCGTAGACAGCGACCCACAAGGCTCACTGTCCATCAGTTTAGGACACCAACAGCCCGATAATATACCAACAACCCTTGCAACCGTTATGGGCAAGGTCATCACCGACACTCCACTTGAACACAAAGAGGGAATTCTATCCCACCCCGAGGGCGTGGATTTGCTCCCTGCCAACATTGAGCTATCGGGTATGGAGGTATCGCTCATCAATGCTATGAGCCGAGAAACCATATTGAAGCAGTATCTTGATACGGTGAAAAAAGACTATCAATATATCCTGCTTGATACACAACCCTCTCTTGGTATGCTGACCGTCAATGCACTGGCGGCGGCAGACAGCGTTATTATTTGGGGAGTTATCAACCTTTTGGAAGGCTACGGCAACGATAACCCCGGTGCAAAATCTCAAGGTATGAAGCAGCTCATGGCAGGCGGTGGCGTAGCACTGATTGGCATGACTCTTGTACCGCTTCTCAGCGGATTGTTCTAAGGTAACACCTTATGGACTTTATCCTTGATGCGATAAATGAGTGGATTCAGAAGCTGTTGATGCAATTTAGGGAGGGGCGTGTTATAATTATCTAATCAATAGTTAATTAGGAGGGATACTATGAGCGAACAAGAAAACAAAGAAATGCTCTATTTTCAAACCAAAATTTCAAGTGTAGTATACAATCAGCAACGGTTCAAGATAATGTTTGGCGAAGATAAATTTTTGTTTGGTTCAGTTTCAGCAAAAGATAATGACTCACCATTTGGAAAACTTATGCAGTATAAAACCATACATGATACTTTAATGGATTTAGACTGGAAAATCAAACTTTCCTTTGATAACGCAATTAAATTTTCTTACTCTGACACAGTGAGAAATAGATTCAGCTTAATAAGAACAGATACCGAAGAAGAAAAACTCGCTTATTATTATATCGAAAATGCTTTGTTTCGGACCTCAAGCTTATGGGATATGCTAGCACAGTTATATAGGCTTTTTTATGATATAGATATTCCCAAGGAAAAGGTATATTACAAACAAATATTTAATCCTATCAACAAGCATAGTGATAGTTTCAAAACTAATGCAACAGAAATTTATAGATACATTGAACAAGACGATGATACTGATTGTGCAGGCGAATGGAAAGGCAATCATTCTTTTGCTAATGACCTTAGAAATAAAATGACCCATCGAAATTCTCCGAATGTTGCTGTCATGAGTGACTTTGATATGAATTTAAAGCACCACCCAATTTTCCAGTTAAAAAGAGTAATTGAAGATTATACTGTTGTTTCCAAATATATTAAAGAAATATTAGACCAAATAGAAAACGATATTATCAACTCTTTGGAAGATGAAGAGAACTAATATGAGGTGACCTATGAAAATATTTTTTAACAGTGGCAATATGGAACAATCGGCACACTTTGGTTGGCAAAACAAGGATTTGGCTTTATATGGGTTGAGAGAAGGATACAAAAATAGTGCAGATGACTTAGTTGAAATAGCACTGGAAAATGGAATGCCAAAAACTTTGGATACATACATATTCCCCATATTATTTTCCTATCGCCACAGTTTGGAAATTTCGCTAAAACATATTTATTTAAGATGTCGTGGAAACTTGCCAAGCGGTGGACACAATCTACTTACCCTTTGGGATGAAGTAAAAAAGGAAGTCATTGATGGCTTTATCAATAACAAATCGGCAGTGGAAAATGTTAAAACCTATAAAGAAAATTTTGTACCTTACTCATTAGAGGGAATAAGTTTAGCCAAAGTAAGGCTTTTGCTAAAAGAATTTCAAGAGGCAGACCAAAAAGACTTTGAAAGAGCCAACCCCTCCGAAAAGCAAACAGACCAAAATGCAGATGTATGGAGATATTTAATCAGTACTGATAACGATTTGTATTTTACAATTGGCCATTCAATAGATTATCTTGCATTAAAAGAAGGTATTGATTTTTTATATAATGTATTTGAATTTATATATCATATTACAGATGAATATTTATCCTCCTAAAAATTAAGCACTTGGATTTTCAATATCTGAGTGCTTTTTCTTGTCCGAAATGGATTTCGGAAATATGAGTATTAACAAAAGTGCTGTCATAGAGCAAGCTAAATTATAATAGCTCCTTTTACAACAGCACTTTTATTTTACTTGCTATATTTATTATTGTTGACGTAATTCATTGATTAGTCGGTCTTCTATTTCAATAACATTTATATCATCAATATCATATTGAAAAATTGATGCAATTATAATTTGGTTATCCGAAAAGTCACGATTTAAAATGTCAATCATAGACTTAACATTTTCTTTCGTAATCTCCCTCCCACTTGGCGAGTCAAGAATAATTGGCAATGTAATGTTTAGCTTTTTTTGAACTTCAACTATATAAGCAAGTTTAAAAGAAAATACAATTTTGTGCAGTATGGTTCCAGATAAAGATTTCAAATCATCTGTAAAAATGTAGTCTGATGAAGGAATGATATATTGCTCGAAATCCAATTCTTTAGCGTACTTCATGATAGTATTATGAATTCTTGTAACTACATCATTGTTATGCTTGGTTAAAAGGGTAATTTGCTTTTTCAATTTGCTTTTTTCTTTTTCTAAACTTGAAATCACTCTAGATACTGTCATTTGGTCAACTTCGATTTTAGAAATATTCCTGTCAAAGCTTTCAATAAGAGTTTCTGTTTTAACCAGTTGTAACTGCTCAGTGTGTTTTCGTTCATATTTTTCAGCTTTACTTTTCAAGGTGGAAATCTTAGACGAAATCATTTTTCTCTTTGCCAACAAAAACTCTACAGAAAAATCAAAACCAATAATGGTATCTCGATTGACTGGAATTGGATTTCCATCAGAGCCTTTAACTGCAATTTTCATCTTCTCAATAAAATTCTTAAATGAATTGTTTTCAGCAATGACAGCATTAACACGCTTGAGTTCTGTTTCCAATGATGAAATTTCAGAGCTTAGCATTTCAAGAATCTTTTGTTCTTCTTCATCTTTAGTCTCAAAAACAATGTTATTTTCAGCTTCGTTTATCTCTTGCTGATATTCAGAGACACTAAACATTTGCTTGTATTTACTTAATTGTTGCTCAACTGAACGCAACTCTTTGGTTAGCTCATCACAGCTTCTGTCGGATAAACCTCGAACTAACTGCTCAATATTGAAGCGTATTTTTCCGATAATTATTCCTCGGTTTAGTAATGTCCACCCTTTTTCTTGGTCAACATAAAATACACCTAAAATATTATTTAGAAGGTCGTTGTTTTCAGTTCCATATACTTTTGCATGAAAAGTATTTTGGTCGGTAGGAAGAACAAAGTGTTCTTTACTACCATTTTCAAAACCAACTTCCAAATATTCGTCATTTCGTAAAATGGTAACTTTGCCCATAGAACAAGTTATTGTTGTTTCTGTTACGCATTTTTCAAAGCGTATATTCTTAGTACTTGGTACGGGATAGCCTAAAGAGTACAAAAGAAAACGCATCAAAGTGGTTTTTCCAGTACTATTTTTCTTGCTGTATATTAAGTTGGATTTATCTGAAAGGTCAATGCATCTTTCGAACAGACCTTCAGTTATTTTAAGAGAATGAAATATCATAAATTCACCTTCTTTGTGATGTCATTTACTAAAAACCTATTATTTATAATTTTTTGAAGAATAATTTTAACTACTATATCCTGCACTTCTTCGCAAATTTCATTTAACTCAAAAACACATTTGTAATCAACATATTTTGCGGCAATGAATTCAGCGATTTTCTTGTTGCCTTTTTCCTCAGACTTATAGTCTTGAAAGTCAAACAAAACTTGAGATATAAACTCGAATTTTTCGCAGCGGTTATTGATTAAATAGCGGTAAGAGCGAATAATTTCTTCCACTGCACCATCATCATATTCTTCTAAGAGCGTATGCTCAGGGTGAAGCTGCGATTGTAAAACTATTATTGACCACATAAGGTCTTTCTTCTTTATAACTAAGTCTAAATCACCTTGAGTACAATTTTGGAAGAATTCATGCTGCCATATTTCCAACAATTCATCCGCCATCCCTCGAGTATTGTTGTTAAGCTCAAAAAGAAACTTATCAACACTATCTTTAATCACACGGTATCGTTGCTGAAAATCATCTGTAAAAAATGGGATAACATGAATTTCTAAATTTGATATGTCAATATATTGTAAAGGCTTGTTCGTAATTTCAAGGTCAATTATGTCTTTACAAGACTGTGGCAAATCAGCATAAGATAAGCGTGAATGCCCATAAAAAGCACTCATTGTATTATCAAGATTAAAAGGATTAGGCGAGTTCGTAACATAGATGAGCTTATGATAGTCTCGATGTGCCGCATCATCATTGAGGGTTGCTAACCCCGCATATAATTTGCTTCGCACATTCCTGTAATCATCAATTCTCATTACGGATTTTGCTTGTGCATATATATTTTTTTCATTTTCCAAAAGAAACTCAATATCTTCTTTTTTGCCCTCAACTCGAACACTTTTAATTGCTTTAACATTTTCAAGCATCAAAACAATCGCTGCGTTAACTTGAAAATCCCAACCAAAAGATGAAGGGGTTGCATTTCTACTCATTGAATGCACCTCCAAACTTATATTTATCCACGATAATTATAATAGCATAATTTATTATACTGTCGTATGCGTTCTATCCTGCACATTTGCAGTTATTCTTGAAAATTTATTAGCCAAAGGCAAAGTCAACAAGCTGCCATTTCCTTGTGGTCGTGCATGGATAGAGATTGACAAAAATAGCCTGCGCCAAAATGTCAGCGCATTACGTACCCTGCTCCCATCGGGAAGTCAGTTGATGCCAGCGATAAAAGCAAATGCTTATGGTCATGGTGCCGTACTTTTAGCAAAAGAGCTGAACAAATTAGGCATAACAGCTTTTTGCGTTGCAACTGTATTAGAAGGTGTGGAGCTACGCAATGGCGGAGTAAAAGGCGATATTTTGATTTTGGGTTATACGCACCCTAAACAGTTTTCGCTATTGAAAAAATACCATTTGACACAGACTGTGATTGATAGTGGTTATGCTAAGACCTTAAATGCGTATGGCAAAAAGATAAAAGTGCAGTTGAAAATTGATACAGGTATGCATCGTATGGGAGAACGTGCAGAGCGAGAAGAAGAAATATGCAGCATTTTTCATTGCAAAAATCTTATAATCACAGGTGCTTATACACATTTATGCTGTGATGAAACAACAACAGCCAATGACGCTGAATTTACAAAAAAACAGGGCGACAAGTTCTACTCCGTTGTTTCTGATTTAGAAAAGCGTGGATATTCTTGCGGTAAACTACACCTGTTGGCGAGCTATGGGTTAATAAATTATCCGGAGTTTGCAGGCGATTATGTTCGTATTGGAATTGCTTTATATGGCGTTTTGAGCAATAAAACGGACTTAAACTACTGTCCAGTCGAGCTTCACCCAGTCTTGTCAATTAAAGCGAGAGTTGCATTAACAAAAGATTTGTTCGAGGGCGAAGGTGCCGGATACGGCTTGCAATATGTCGCAAAACAAGATAGAAAAATAGCCGTTTTAACAATCGGATACGCTGACGGAATACCCCGCACACTCTCTTGTGGTCATGGGAAAGTCTTAATAAATCAAAATGAAGCCCCGATTATTGGGCGTATTTGCATGGACCAAACGCTAATTGACATTACAGATGTACCATGCGTAAAGCCCGGTGATATTGCAGTTGTTATTGGGGTGTGTGGAAACAAAGAGATAACAGCGTATGACCTTGCAGAAGCATCTGGAACTATTACAAACGAGCTGTTGAGCCGTTTAGGTAGCCGCTTAAACAGAGTATTAGTATAATTTTAATAGCAAAATCAAATTCTGCCGCACGACGGCAAAAGAAAAAAACCGTCGTGCAGCAGATAATTTAATGTGCCTTATTTCTAATGCGACGGTTTTGAGGAATCAGAGCCGCCGTTTTGTTTTGCAGAAATGTTATATGCAACGGCGGTATTGGAGGTATCGCCGTGTTTTCTTTTGCTCAAATGCTCGGTAGCTTATCAAAAAAAGCCTTGCCACATTATGGGGCAATTACGGACAACAACACGAAACTACAAACTACATAACACGAAAAATATACCCTTGTGCCCGACTGAGATTTTATGAATTTCAGTCGGGCATTTTTGCGTTCATAGTCCCTCGTTGCCGTTCCCCACCGCTGTCCTTTCGATTTCAGCAAACCCAAAATCGAAAGGATGGTACAACCATGAAAAGAATTAACTTGAAAGATTACTATGCCCACATAGGCATAGATACTTATATTAACATTCCCGACGAAGTGTTTAACATCTTTGAGGAATACCGCAAGGCAGAGCAAGCCTATCAAAGCAAAATACGCTACCACAAAGCGTATTACTCGCTTGACCGTGGTGACGGTATCGAACACAGTGCCTTGTTTGTTTCCCTCTCGCCCGATGAGATTTACGAACGCAAGCTCACAAACGAGCAGCTCCATGCTGCCATTGCCACCTTGTCCGACAAACAGGCAAAACGCATCTATGCTCACTACTTCTTGGGAATGAGCAAAACGGCTATTGCTAAAGCTGAAGGAGTTAGTGAAGCAGCAGTAAGGGTTGGAATTGAAAAGGCTTTAACCAATTTAGAAAAAATATTTAAAAAATCATTTTAGGGGTTTCGATTTGCAGCCTTTTTTCTAAAGGTATATGAGAGGAAGTTTTTTCTCTCACATACCAAACAGCCTAAAATTGTTCCTTGACAACTGAATATACGATATTTTGAGTACATTACTTATGTGAGCCGAAAGGCAAAGCGACTTAACAGCCATCGCCAAGACAGCGGTATAGGGAGGTGAATATAATACTGCCAAGCGACACATGGACTGTTAGACCAAGTTTGGCACACTCGTTCGCAATGACCCACATAAGGGATAATGATACTTCAATACGTTTCGCCCTCAATACGATTAAAACGGAGGGAGTTCCTGCGGTATGCGAAGCCAAAAGCTTCTACGAAGCTTTGAAAGGACAAGCCACGCTACTGTGGGGCTATGATGCTGTGCTAACAGCAGCTCAAAATATCCCCCTTTGTCGGGGTGCGTGGCAAATACGACAAGATGATGTAATCTAAAGCAAAACCAACCGCACTGTATTTTTGCGTGCAATTTTACAGTGCGGTTTTTATTTTTATATATTTGATTTCTCGAAAGGAGGTCAAAAAATGAACGCAAATGCAATACACATAGGAAATAAATTCGGTTTGACCGTCGATGAAGCCGCCGCTTATACAGGTATCGGCAGGAACACATTGAGAATGTTAATTAAGCATGGAAAACTACCTGTGCTTTTTGTTGGCAAGAAAAATGTTATCCGCATAGATGTACTGGAACAGTTTTTGACTGCCAATCAAGGGGTAAATCTCTTGGATATGGAGCGAGTAAAAAGTTTATGAAAACGAAGAAATAAAAGCGGCAAAGTTGTATAACCAATGTCTTTCCCTTATAATGATGGTATCACATTACAACAGTGACCTTTGCCGTAACGAAAGGAGAAAAATCATGGCAAAAGGCTCTGTTAGAAAAAAGGGTAAGAAATGGTATTATCGGTTTTATGTAGAGGACGAAAGCGGTAACCGCATTCAAAAGGAACTGCCCGGCACTGAAAGCAAAAGCGAAACGGAGTCATTGCTCCGCAAGGCGATGGAGGAATACGAAAATCAGAGGTTTGTTTCTAAAACGATAAACCTCACTTTGAGTGATATGCTTGATTTATGGATGGCGGAGGAATTGTTGCCGAGCAAACGCAGCAATGGCACTACGAGGTCATATGTCAACACCGCTAATCGTGTCAAGCAACACGCAATTGGCAAGCGAAAGCTAAAGACGATAACAGCAGGACATCTACAAAAATTCTTTGACTCACTCACCAGTGTGCAGCCCTTATCCAATGGTCAACATTCAAAGCCGTTATGTTCTGGCAGTTTAAATGTTTATGCAGCAGTGATGCGAGGTGCGTTTCGATTTGCAGTATTCCCAAAACAGCTCATATCGTTCAATCCTATGCAGTATGTGACCATTAGAGGGAACAATGATGATTATGAGCTATTTGCTGAAAATGGTACAGAGGACACTTCCGCACCGCCTGTCATCACAGATGAGCAGTACAAACAGCTGACGGAATACTTAGAGCTGACTAAAAACCCTGCACTACTGCCCATTCAAATTGCCTACTATACGGGACTGAGGTTGGGCGAGGTTTGCGGATTGACTTGGCAGGATATTGATTTAGAAGAACAATATCTTACGGTACGTCGCAGTATATGCTATAATAATGTAAGGAAAAAAACTGTAATCGGTCCGACTAAACGCAAAAAAATACGGACGGTGGACTTCTGTGATACCTTGGCAGAAATCCTCAAAGCCGCCCAACAGGAACAAATGCAGAATAGAAAAAATTATGGTGAGCTTTACTGTCAAAACTACTATGTTTCGGTGAAAGAGAAGAACAGGACTTATCACGAAGTCTATACCATGCCTGTAAGTGCAGATGTATCGGAAAGCTATAATGTTGTTTCTCTCGTGTGCCTACGGCAAGATGGAGCATATGAGTCACCGGCAACAGTTTCTCATATGTGTGCCGCAATGAAAAAGAGAATTGATGGATTTGAAAACTTCCATTTTCACCTTTTCAGACACACCTACACAAGCAAGCTACTGGCAAATGGAGCAGCACCTAAAGATGTGCAGGAGCTGCTTGGACATACAGATATTAACACTACGCTGAATGTGTATGCCCATGCAACAAGAGAGTCAAAGAGAAATTCAGCAATGCTACTTGATGCAACGGCAAGTGCCGTATAAAACGGTTTTTCCCTTGCTGATTTCTGATAAGGGAAATAATGAGGGAAACAGACGGCGAAAGACCTCAAAAACCCCTTGAAAACACAGTGTTTACAAGGGGTTTGAAAAAAAGATTAGGATTATTTATATTTGATGTACGCACGACGATCATGCTCAAAACGCAAATGTTCATGTTCACTGTAGGGCAAGGGCTCTGCTCTTGCCGTCGCTGCCCATCAATATTCTTGCCGTCCATCAGCACCTTGAAATATCGTAAAACACGCGCTGGAATTATTTTTACGCATTTTGGACTGAATTTATCTTGATAAATATGTAATTATGACGAATCATATTCATTCGATATTGATCTTATATAAAGAACGGCAAGAGCAGAGCCCTTGCCCTACGCATAGAGGTTATTTATATT
>JBAYAD010000086.1:0-9833 GCA_041669965.1 Selenomonadaceae bacterium | reverse complement strand
TAGCCCTTTCCCACACACTTGGCTCTTTTGGTAAATTTGCTATCATTTGGGCAATGAGCGCAATTGGTCTCAACACGAACCTTGCATCACTTATCAAAAATGGGTTTAAACCGATACTGCTTGGTCTTGTCTGTTGGTTTGCTGTTGCTGTTGTCTCGCTTATTGTCCAACATATCATCGGTCTCATTTGATTTCTGTTTGCATAAATAAAGGATTTTGACACTCCTTGCAGAATATAGATTCTTATATTATCGAATGCAGGAGTTGACACTATGTTAAAATGCTTAAAATGTGGTAAATCAGTCTCAGAAAAAGAGGCTCTCATACACAAAAACACAAATGGTGAAAAAGAAATCATCTGTCCTGATTGTTTTAAAACTGCAACTGGTGTAGACTATAAAACATTTTCCTACCGTAAAGAAAGTGCTAAGCAAACCTTATTTGCCATCATTTTTTGTCTGGCAGCAACCGTTTATGCGTTTGTTGAAAAAGGCCCACTCTATGGTGTACTTGGCATCGTCCTTACAATTCTTATTTATTTATTTGCCAGTAAAATCAAATAAACACTGCAATAAAAAACGAACCATAAAAGTTCGTTTTTTTATTGCAGTGTTTTTATAAAAATCCGCAAAAAAATTGCTATCCCTGCTGGAACAGCAATTTTTACTTTTAATTATTCAGCAGGATAAACATTTATAGCTCTTGTTCTGCTTGGATTCTTACTATCAGCTTCAATATCAAAAGTAACAGCCTGACCTTCGTTCAAAGTCTTAAAACCATCACCCATTATAGCTGAAAAATGTACGAATACATCTTCGCCGCCTTCATCATTAGAAATAAATCCAAAGCCTTTATCTGCATTAAACCATTTTACTGTACCTTTATTCATAACAGGTACCTCCTTAAAAATTAAGTTATATTCCGAACTAAACAAAAAACTCACATATTTTTGTAAATCATCACAGATATCAATGACTTACAAAAACATGTGAGTTCAATTGGCACATCCAGAATACTTTTTTATAATATCATGATTTGTTGTACACGTCAACCTGTTCTGCACATTTTCTTATCCATTACCTCTAGGACTTTTATCTATAAAAAACTACTATTTTACCATCATCAAACACTGTGTTTTATAAAAACAAACCAATTAATTTATATTCATTCACCAATTGCAAAACGTGCTGCTGGTAAAGCTGTTATTATATCTGAAGCAATCAGACCATTCATTCCATTCTTCGCTGCGATATCTCCGGCAAACCCATGCAAAAACACACCTGCTACTGCCCCCTTATCGCCAAACCCTTGTGCAATAAGTCCGCCAATTGTTCCGGCCAGGACATCTCCACTCCCAGCTGTTGCCATACCAGAATTTCCTCTCGTCGTAACAAAAACACTGCCATTTGGATAAACAACAATCGTTTTTTCACTTTTCAAAACAAAAACAGCATGATATTTTCTTGCTGCTTTGCATGTACTTTCTACAAGTGATTCTTTAAGTTCACTTACTGATACTTGTAAAAATCTTGCCATCTCTCCCATATGCGGTGTCAAAACAGGAATTTTCTTCACCTTTTTAAGATCCCCATCTGCATTACAATAGGCATAGATCGCATCTGCGTCAACAACAATCGGGCACTCAGCTTGTGCAACAAATTCTCTTACAAGCTTCATCGTCGACGCATGTCGTCCCAGTCCCGGGCCAATAACGACTGTATCATATTGTTTTGCTAATTCCAGCAAAACAGGCAATGCCGTTTCCCCCATAATACCGTTTTCTACTTCGGGTACAGGTCGTGTCATAACCTCGGTCAGCTTGCACTCCATAATATTATGCAGGCTTTCGGCTATGGCAAGCGTAACAACACCTGTACCGCTTCGAAGTGCAGCCATTGATGACAAGGCTGCTGCGCCTGTAAGGCCTCGCGATCCTGCAATCACAAGCACCTTACCACAGTTTCCTTTATGTACATCAGGCGCCCGTTTCACAAAAGTTTTTTTTGCATACTTGAAATCTATAAGTTCCTGCTGAATTTTCCGATCTTCAAGTAACTCTCCCGGTATTCCAATATCATCAATAAGAAGCTCTCCTACATATTTTGCTCCTGGATAAAAAAGTTGTCCCATTTTTGGCAAACCAAACGATATTGTCCTTTGGGCATTAACTGCCCTGGAAAAAACTGCACCTGTATCCGCATTAACACCACTTGGCAAATCAATTGCCACTACTGGTTTTTTAGCATCATTTACCAGATTAATCATTTTTTCCATATTGTCTCGTAACTGTCCCTTGTAACCAGTTCCTAACAAACCATCAATAACGACATCGGAAAAACCAAGTGCTACTTGTACTTTATCCCAATCTCTTTGCAAAACAACAGAATGTACAGTTATTCCCATATTTACAACAACATTAAAATTTATTTGCGCTGAACTCGTAAGATGCCCTTTATCTCCCATTAAAAACACTTTTATTTTTGCTCCGCGATTTGCCATATGACGCACAGCGGCAAATGCATCACCACCATTATTTCCCGTTCCTGCCAGAACACAAACTTTTTTTCCTGACAAATCTCCCAACATTTTTTCTACAGCAATTGCTGTTTCATACCCAGCATTTTCCATTAATACGATTTCAGGTATTCCATATAGCTCAATTGCAGCCTTATCAATCCTACGCATTTCTTCTGCAAATGCAATTTTCATGTCAATCCCTCCAAAGAATCGCCTGTGCCGCTGCATATTCGCGTGCATGGCTTAATGATATATGAATATCTGTCACTCGTTTTTCCTGTGCTAATTCACAAAAATATCCATTTAATGATACCGTTGGACATCCTAACGCATCTGATAAAATTTCAATTTCTACCAATGACCCCTTCCTAAGTCCGGTACCTAATGCCTTCATTATCGCTTCTTTTCCAGCAAATCGGGCTGCATAGGAAGCAGCAGCTTGTACACCACGACTTTCACAATAAACAATTTCTTTCTGTGTGAAAACACGTTGAACAAATTTTTGACTTTCTATTGCTTTTCTCACCCGCTTTATTTCAATAATATCTATACCCGTACCAACAATCATAGTTTTCAACTCCACAAAAGGCCGGCTTTTCAACAAGCCGACCTTCTTCACTATTTATTTGATTACCTGCATTTGCTCTGCGGCATTACGAAAAGTACGCGCAATAAGAACCTCAACCCGACGATTTTGTGTCCGTCCCTCCGCTGTCTTATTATCAGCCACTGGACGATATTCACTATACCCTACCGCACTAAATCGTGCGGGATTTAGTCTTGCATCTTGTGCCAAAAGATACTTCATGAAATTCAATGCTCTTTGCGAGCTCAGTTCCCAGTTTGAAGGATATCGTTCATTTGAAATCGGCACATTATCTGTATGACCTGATATAACAACATTTTCACTTATTGGAACAAGCAGTCCTGCAATAATCGGCCCAATTTTTCGTGATTCCTCAACAAGATCGGCTGAACCCGATGGGAACAAAGCCCTTTCTTTAATACGAATCATTAAACCATCATCAGTTAATGCTGTACTAAGAGCATCCTGTAAATGATTATTCTGAATATACTGATCCAATGACCGTTTTACAGCCTCAAGCTGTTGGTTTTCCTTTACATAGGCTACATTCTTATCTTCGGTCTTTTCCGGAATTTCTGCACTTGGGCTTATATTGGGTCCGGCATGATCAAAAATAGATGGGCCGCCTGTATTGAATGCAGAACTAAAGGCTTGCGCCATTTGAGTAACTTTTGTCTGATCTGTTTGCGATACAGCGAATAACACAATAAACAATGCCAGCAATAAAGTTAGCAAATCTGAATAAGGCAGCAACCATGCTTCACTGGCGTGCTCTTCCTTTGGCTTTCCCCTTTTTTTTCTAGCCATATCTTATTCCCCCGCTTTATTTCCTTTGATTTGATCACGCTCCGTCTGTGGAATAAACACCATAAGCTTTGCTTCGATTGCCGTTGGCGAATCCCCCGCCTGTAAAGATAAAATCCCTTCTATAATCATACGTTTCTGTGCAATTTCCATCTGTGACATAATTTTCAACTTATTAGCAAACGGCAGCCATAATACATACCCTGTAAAAATACCAAGTAATGTTGCAATAAATGCACCCGCTATCGCATGTCCTAATTTATCAATATCCTTTAAGTTCCCCAATGCGGCAATAAGCCCAACAACAGCCCCTAAAACACCTAGTGTTGGGGCATATGTCCCAGCCTGTGTAAACATAGACATTCCTTCCGCATGACGCTGTTCCATAACCTGCAATTCTGCATCCAAAACATCACTTACAAAGTCAGGATCCATACCATCAATGACCATATTCAACCCAGACTTAAAAAACGGATCATCAATGTCTCCCACCTTATTTTCCAAGGCCAATATACCTTCTCGACGAGCAATTTGTGATAACTCCACAAACAATTTCAGCATTGCTGCCTTTGGTTTATTTGCAGAAGGCTGAAAAGTCTTTTTTATAAGCTTAGGAAAATTGCGCATCTGCTCCATCGTAAATCCTGTAAACAAACAAGAAATCGTTCCCCCGATAATAATCAAAAAAGCTGCTGGATTATTTAATGAAGAAATTGGCGCTCCTTTCAATACCATACCAACAAATACAGATATAAACCCCATCACCATACCTATCACCGTAGATTTTTCCAATGCAAGTCCTCCTCTTCATCCTTAAAGCATTCATTTGCATATAGTACTGCCCTTTTTCAGACAAATATATAAGCATATTTTACTGACTATACTATATTATATTCCATATAAACCTCAAAATCCCTACTACTTCGAGCCATAATTTTACTTTTTAACAAAATATCCATCAAATTACTCATATTTATTTTTATTATCAATGTACATCATTTCCTTAAATAGATTCTCATTGCAAAATTTATAAGTTCTTTTAAATACAAAATAAATTTTCTTTATTATATCATATATTCTTTTAAAATATGATATAATGTATCTTAGATAACTTAAGTTTATCATTAAATTGTATATAATATTATAAATTTTGAAAATGGAGCGATATCGATGGAACTACGACAACTAGAATATTTTCAGATGTCCAGCCGTTTAAAAAACATTACGCGTGCTGCAGAAAGACTACGTGTCTCACAGCCAAACATTACGGTTGCAATTAAAAAACTTGAAGCCGAGCTTGGAATTCAGCTTTTTGACCGCAGCAAAAAACAACTTTCACTTACCCCTGAAGGTGCTGTATTTCTAAATCGGATTGAACTTGCTTTACGAAACATCCAAGATGCTGTACTGGAAGTTAATGACTACAAACAGTTACAAAAAGGCACAATAAAAATAGGTATACCTTCTATGATTGGCTCTTATCTGTTCCCAAAAATTTTTTCTGGGTTTCAGCGTCGTTATTCTCATTTAGACATTTATCTTTATGAAGAAGGTTCTATGGCCATTCGTGAACAATTAGAACGTGATGAGCTAGATTTTGGTATTGTCATTATTTCTGATGCATCACCAAGCCTGCAACTTTTGCCAATGTCTACAAATCAGATTGTTGCCTGTGTGCCGGAGCATCATGCTTTGGCTAGTAAAAGCTCCATATGCATTCAGGACATGGCTGACACGGACCTCATCATGCTGAAAGAAGGTTCTTTCCTTCGTCATCTTGTTTTGCAGAAGCTAAAAGCCGCAAACATTACACCAAACATTGTCTTGGAATCAAATCAAATTGAAACAATCAAAGGCCTTGTAAGCAGTGATGTTGGCATTGCTTATCTGTTGGATTTTATCGTCGAAGATACCTCAGGGATCAAAGCTTTACCACTTTCGGAACCTATTTTTGTTGATGTGGGCCTTGCCTGGAAAAAAGACCGTTATATTTCAAAAGCCGCACAGTCTTTTATTGATTTTTGCAAAAACTCTTTAAAACTCAAAAAAGATGAATAGTTCTTTTATTTATAAAGCCGAATCATTTCGCATTGAAATGATTCGGCTTTATTTTTATAGTATATACAAAAAATCATTGATTTCTCCTGTAAAATCAATGATTTTACCATTGGCAAATTACATAAATCATACCAACAGCGTACGTCAGATATTCCTATCAATCAACGATTCAGTCTTATCATTTTTCTTCCTTAACAAAAAGCTTTTCTTTTCAACTTTTGCTTTTTCAATACTTATTTTACTGAACTGACCCAATGGCACTATTGACTCTTTAAGTACAGGCCATACATCTGGTTGTTCAAATCCTTTGCGCCAGCTTGCTATTCCAGCAAGCTTATATTTTCCTACAAGTGCACTTTTATATTTTAACGACTTTGCATTTTCCTGCCATACTCGATATTTTTTCTCTTTTTCACCATACTCAAAATAATACTGTTTTTCTTTTTCCAGCCATACAGGCTGCAGTTTTTTATCAGCAATTATTTTTTCTGCTTCCTTCATTGTCAATGTCCTAGCCAAAACCGTACCATGAATTTCTTCCCAGCGACGCATATACAAAGGCACACCCAGTATAACTTTTTCTGCTGGAACATCTTTCAATGTAGTAACAAGTCCGCGTTCTACCCAGGGTAGTGATGCCACTGATCCACTTCGTTTAGACAATCTACTATTTTCATCATATGCCATGAGAATAACGTAATCCACTATTTTTCCTAAGGCTTTACGATCATAACAAGCTGACCAGTTCGACACTTTCCCAGGAACCGTTACATCTATTGAAATACTTTTATTTTTATTTTTCATTGCGACTGCAATATCCTGTACAAAACTTGTCAAACAGTCTTTATCTTCATCCTTTATATTCTCAAAATCAAGGTTGAACCCGTCTAAATTATAACTATATGCTAAAAGCTCCATCTGTTGAATAATGTGTCTCTGTACTGCCTTGTTTTTAAACAAATCACTTGTCATTTCATCATCAAAACTATTTGTTATCAATGCCCATACTTTATAGCCTTTTTCATGTGCCTTTCTCACATATTCACGGTTTGCCACACTGCTGTTTATATGACCTTGTACCGTATCAATTGCAAACCAGCACGGTGACACAACATTCACACCATCAATTTTAGGTATTTCTGCTACGTTATTTTCTTTTTCAAAGGTTGGCTGCCAAACAAGATTGATTTTTTGTAATTGCAGATCTGTTTTTGCTGCAGACTGCATCTCTATTACCCCAAGTGCCTCGCCAAAACTACCAAACAACATAAAACCTATAAAACAACAAACTACACAAATTATTTTATAATATCTCATAAAATCCCCCATAACCAAATTGATTTTAGTATAACATAAAACATCCTGTCTCACAGTGTATACTGCAAAACAGGACGTATTTTATACAATAAATTTTAGAGAATCGCATGTGCAATAACATAGCCTGCACAACAACCTGTGAAAACACCAATCAAACCAGGAATCATAAAACTATGATTCAAAATATATTTTCCAATAAGCGTCGTGCCCGAACGATCAAAACCGATACAAGCAAGATCAGAAGGATATGTTGGCAGGAAGAAATACCCATAACATGCTGAAATAAACGACAAAATAAGGACCGGATCCACTCCTACACTTAATGCCATTGGCATAACAATCGCAATAGCAGCAGCCTGTGAGTTTACAAGTTTCGATGTCAGGAAGGCAACAAGTGCATAAGCCCATGGATACTGCGTAACCGTATTACCTAAAACTTCTTTTAGAAGAACCATATGATTGCTAAAAAATGTATCTGCCATCCATGCAACGCCATATACAGAAACAAGTGCGATCATCCCTGCACGAAATACAGAGCCATTGCCTGCTTCTTTTGCATTGACTTTGCATGTCATTAAAATGATTGCAGCTACACCAAGCATGATCATCTGAATCATAACGGTCATGGACAATGCCTTAGGCGGTTTACCCGCACCAGCAGCAAAGTGTGGTACAAGATCAGGACAGCTGCCAAAGACAGCAATTGCAGCGATACCAATAAAGAAAATAATCATTGCACGATAATATACTTTTGGCAATTCTTTGTCTATAAGACTTTCTGTATTACCATAAACAAGAGCTTTCTGTTTAGGGTCTTTAATCAAAGCCTGAAAATCTTTATCATCTGCTAAATCTTTACCACGGCGAAGACTCCAAATAGCGGCACAAACAACCCCAACAAATGTCGCTGGAATAGAAACGCCCAAAATCTGCATAATACTATAATCATATCCTGCAACTGACATAAAACCAACAATCGATACAACAGCTACAGATGCCGGAGATGCACAAATCCCCATTTGTGAAGCTACCGACGATACTGCCATTGGACGTTCCGGACGAATGCCCTGCTTGATCGCAATATCATAGATAATCGGGAACATAGTATATACCACATGTCCTGTGCCGCAAAGCACAGTCAAAAACCAAGTCGTAATAGGTGCCAAAATCGTAATATACTTTGGATTCTTACGCAAAAATATTTCTGCGTATTTCAGCATGACCGTCAGACCTCCGGATGTTTGCAAAAAGCCTGCACAAGTTACAACTGCCATAATCGTAAGCATAACATCAATTGGCGGCTTCCCCGGCTTATAACCAAATACAAATGTAAAAATAAGAAGACCGATTCCGCTTACAATAGCTAAACCAAGACCACCATGTCGAACACCAATAATCAAACATGCCAGAAGAACAACAAAACCTAAAATAAGTTCCATCTTAAATTACTCCCTTTCTTTTTAAAACCATAATAACAAAACAATTCAGACTTACTTTCTCAACTTATAAAAAACAGATAATACCTATTCCAAAGTTTCCATTATCTTTAGAACAATATAAATATTTCATCTAACTGTTTCGTTCTATTTATTATAGTACATATAAAATACATAATCAATGATTATTATAAAATTTTATTATTATAAATTATTATCATTTGTTTTATCTGTATTTGTTCTTGTATCATCGTGTTTAAAACTATTCTTGCGATTAATCTTTCTTTAAAACAATTATATTAGTAAATACAATCAGACATACTATTTATCATAATATAAATAGTATTATTATTATTTATCATATAAAAATTTTTATGTTCGATAAAATGTTCTTCAATTTTTACAGATTCAATATATTCTTTCTACCCTCAATATAATATATATGTTAAAATGTATAAGTAACATTGTCAAAGACATAAACGTATCATTAAACATTAGGAGGAATTAATATATGGCATATATTAATGAAAATTATCTCAAGCTGCAAGGAAGCTATTTATTCGCTGAAATCGCACGACGCGTAACTGCTTTTAAAGAAGCAAATCCATCAGCTGACATCATTCGTCTTGGTATTGGCGATGTAACACAACCATTGCCAGCAGCATCTATTAAGGCAATGCATACTGCTGTCGATGAAATGGCAAATCAAGAAACCTTTCGTGGCTATGGTCCGGAACAAGGCTACGATTTTCTTATCGAAAAAATCATTGAAAACAATTATACGAAACGCGGTATTACAATCCACAAAGACGAAATATTTGTAAGTGATGGTTCAAAAAGTGATTGTGGAAACATCCAGGAAATTTTTGGCACAAACAATACCGTAGCAATCACAGACCCCGTTTATCCTGTATACCTTGATACAAACGTCATGGCAGGACGCACTGGTACGCTCCAGAAAAATGGTCTTTTTGAAAAAGTAACCTACCTGCCTTGTACCGCAGAAAATAATTTTTCACCGGCCCTGCCAAAAGAAAAAGTCGATATGATTTACCTTTGTTGTCCGAATAACCCTACCGGAACAACTTTATCACGCGAAGAACTGACAAAATGGG
>JBAYAD010000085.1:0-9885 GCA_041669965.1 Selenomonadaceae bacterium | reverse complement strand
ATTTTCAAGATTACAAGATTCCCTATGATACGGATGATATTATTAAAAAGCATTTGACTTTATGGAAGGCTGGTAAAATTGATGTTGTGCTGACGACCTTGAATATTGTAACAAAGAAATTGCTTGAAAAAAAGATTCCTGTAAGGCGAGTTGCGGTGAGTACCACAGCGATGCGACAAGCAATTGATATGTTGGAACAGAAGCTGACAGGACTTCATTTTAAAGAGAGTCAGGTTGGGATGGAAATCATTGAAATTCGTGACTATGATGACTCAATTGAAAAAACAGGAAATTACTACAAAATGCAAAAATTAGAGCTGCAGATTAAAAGCCGATTACTTGATCTTTGCCAAAAGCTCAATGGATATTTGTCAGAAAAGGGCAATGGATATTATGAGATTTTTGCCTCACGGGGAGTCATTGAACGTAATATTAAAGAATTAAATGAGATTATTGACAGAATAAAAATTGATATGCAGCTTTCAATCGGTACTGGTATTGGGTTTGCGTCAACGGTTTTTGGTGCGCAGCTGAATGCTCGTAAGGCACTTGTACAGGGGCGAAATGTAGATAAAAATATTGTTGTGCTCGATGAAGATGGAACCTTTATTGAAGATGTCGGGTCGGAACAAGAAATTATTTATCAGGCAGTTACGAGTGAACCACAGATGACTGCAATGTTGAAAAATGCTAATGTAGGAATACATTCATATAATCGGATTGCGTTTATCGTTCGCAAGATGAAATGGGATACATTTACAGCGGCACAGGTAGCGCAGCAACTCAATGTAACGGATCGCAATATACAGAGAATATTATTGGGGCTTAGTAAAGCAGGCCTTGTCGTAGAATCAGGGCAGGAAGCAACAAGCAAGCGGGGGCGGCCGACAAGGGTATACAAAATGAAGTAATGCAGACAGAGACAAGAGCGCTTTCATTAAATGTATAGCATATAGTACAGTGGCAAAGAAGCTTTTTTTATGTCAATTGATATTGATAGTGAAGAAATTCCCTGAATTGTCGATATAATAAATGAAGAAAACTAGTACAAGGAGGTATAGCTATGGTAGATATGGAGCTGTTGACAGCATTGCAGACGGAAGCTATGAAAAATATGGAAAAAATGCAGGCGCAGGCACGAAATAAACAAGATACGCAAAATTCTGATTTTAGCAATAAACTGCAGCAACTAAATAAGCTTGCAGAGGATGCAGATCTTGAGAAGTTTCGCAGAATGAAGGCCGTCAGCCGCCAGCTGGCAAAGTTGCAGCTGATGGAAGAACGTAAGGCTGCAATGGAGCAGCACCATAAGTTTATAAAGCTGGCCGAAAAAATTGAGACACAAAGGCTGCGCGATATTAAAGACATAAATTTTGAAAATGCACGAAATGGGACGAAAAAGGCACCAATATTTCATCGGGTATCTGGTGTGGAACTGTAAAAGCAGGTGCTGATAGTAAGGGAATCGTATTCAAAAGCATAAAATTTCATAAAAACTGCCGTAAGCAAGAGTACATCTTGTTTGCGGCAGTTTTTATATGGTTGAAGAAATTGCAGAAAAGAATATGGGCTCTATAATAAGTGTTATGGTTTTGAAAAGTTTTAAGACTATAGCATTTATTAGAGCTACAAAGAGGTAATAAGAGAAAATAGTATAAAACAGCCCTGTCGGCATTTCATAAAAATGCCGACAGGGCTGTTTTTGATTAGATTACATAATGGATTGCCGTTTTCGGATTGCTCGTGGTGTACTGCCGGTAGTTCGCTTAAAGACTCTTTCAAAATGAGTGAGACTGTCAAAGCCGACATCATTGCTGATTTCGGTAATGTTTTTTGGGGAAGAAAACAGCATTTTTTGTGCCTGAATAATTCTGACTGCATTAATGTATTGAACAATTGTAGCATTTGTATATGTTTTGAATTTGCGGCAAAGATAGTAGGGGCTGATAAAAAAAGTGTGTGAAAGATGTTCCAGAGTAAGTTTTTCGGCATAATGTGCATTGATATAAGTGATGACATCAGTGACTCTGTTTTTTTCCATTTGTTTAATGCGTTCACGATTGTTACGGAAAAAATTGATCAGCAGGGTATTCAGGGTGCTGTATAAATATTCTTCATGAAAAGGCTGTTGATTTGCTTGTTCATCGAGAATGTGATTCATCAATTGATAGAAAATACTGTTATCCTGGGGTGACAGCTGATATGCGCCAGTGAGACTTTGCAGTGCAGCATTTAGTTCATTGGACAATACGGTGTTTTTGCGAAAATAAATTAAAAGACGGGAGAAGGGAACATTTTTTTCTCCATAAGATCGGTGCAGAATGTAAGGTTTGAAAAATATAAATTGTCCGGGAGTGATATGATAGACGCGGTCCTCAATCAGATGGTACCGTTCGCCGGATTCAAGATAATAAAGTTCATAGAATTCATGATAGTGAGAGTCGTACATATTATCATTCATGCCTTCACAGCGTTCACTGGCAATATTGCAGCCTTGTTCTAAAAGATAACTGGCATTATCAATCAAAGTCGCACCTCTTTTTGTGTTGTGTATAAGTTGCTTGCCTTTTTGCTGTTAAGTATATACAAAAAATTCAAAAAAAGCAAGATCGGTTGAACTTTTACGCTTTTTAACAAATTATGCGTAGTTAATGTGCTTGAAAAATAATACAATAGCGTTATATACAAGAAAAAATGCAGGAGGGTGTGATTAGATGAGAATTTGTAATAAAGCAATTTCTTTGTGCAAAAAAGGTGATTATTTTGTTATAGAGACAGATGCAGTACCCATTCGTATCTGGTTTTTGACAGATGATATTGTTCGGATTCGTGCTGGTTTTGAAGGAGACTTTGCCGAAGAGTCCTACGTCTTGATGATGACTGGCTGGAAAGATCGCATGGATTCGTTGTTTTGTACACAGCGCAGGCAAGTGAAACCGCAATTGCCGGAACTGAATGAATCAGATGACGAATACAGCTTATGCGGGCGCAAACTGCGTGTTGTTATAGAGAAAAGTGCGTTTTGTATCCGTATTTATGATAAGGAAGGAACCTGCCTCCATGCCGATATTGCAGATTTAAGTTATATGGAAGACAGCAATAAACGACGAATTCATACAAGCGAGATTTCACCATCTGATTGTTTTTATGGTTTTGGCGAAAAGACAGGAGAAATAAATAAAGCGCAGCAATTTATGTCGATGAGTCCTGGTGATGCACTGGGATATGATCCGCAGGAAACGGATTCGTTGTATAAGCATATTCCGTTTTATATTAAACTCAATCGGGATACGCATAAGGCCTCTGGTTATTTTTATCACAACACCTATGAGTGCGATTTTAATATGGGCCGGGAAAAGCGAAATTACTGGAAAAACTACAGCCGTTACCGCACAGATGGAGGGGATATTGATTTGTTCTTTATCGCAGGTCCTTCGGTTAAGGCGGTCATACGGCGATACACAGATCTGACAGGGAAATCGGCAATGCTGCCACGATATGCGTTAGGGTATTTAGGATCATCTATGTACTATCCGGAACTGCAAGAAAACTGTGATGATGCAATATTGGACTTTATTGATACGACAAAAAAAGAAAAAATCCCTATCGATGGATTTCAGCTGTCAAGTGGATACACCGTGCAGAAAAACAATAAACGGTGTGTTTTTACCTGGAATCATAAGCGCTTTAAAGAGCCGGCACTGTTTTTCTCGCAAATGGGACAACGTGGCGTAACGGTATCGCCGAATGTTAAACCGGGATTTCTTTTGTCGCATCCGTTATTGGAAGAGCTAAAGGAAAAAGATGTTTTTGTTAAAGACGCAGACGGGAAAGATTGTGGTGAAGGAACCTGGTGGGGTGGTAAGGGTGTATTTTTTGATTTTACACTAGAAAAGAATCGGTGCATATGGAAAGAATATTTAAAGAAATATGTGCTGGATCTTGGAGTCAGCTCGGTATGGAATGATAACTGTGAGTATGACAGTATTGTTGATAAAGATGACAGGGTCGGATTCGAAGGAAAAGGCAGTACGATTGGTCATCTGAAAGCAGTTATGTCGAATCTGATGTGCAAGATAAGTGATGAAGCGATACGGGAAACATCAGAAAACATTCGACCGTATATCGTATGCCGCTCCGGCTATAGTGGCATACAACAATATGCACAGACCTGGGCTGGTGATAACCTGACATGCTGGGAGGCGCTGAAATACAATATTGCAACGATTTTGGGAATGGGGGTAAGCGGAGTAGCGAACCATGGTTGTGATATTGGTGGCTTTTTTGGTCCGGCACCGTCAGCAGAATTATTTGTTCGCTGGATTCAAAATGGTATTTTTCAGCCGAGATTCTCAATTCATTCGACGAATACGGATAACACGGTAACTGAGCCATGGATGTATAGTAATTATAAAGATTTGATTCGACAGACAATACAGTTTCGTTATCAGCTAATGCCCTACTTATATACGTTAATGGAGCGGGCACATGAAGAAGGTTTGCCAATCATACAACCAATGTTCAGCGTGTTTCAGCAGGACCCTGCATGTTATGATGAAGGCATCGATTTTATGCTGGGTGAAAGTTTGCTTGTTGCAAATGTTGTCGAAAAAAAAGCAAAAACGCGCAAAATATATTTGCCGAAAAATGAAGTGTTCTATGATTTTTATACACGGGAAAAATATACAGGTGGACAGACAATCGAGATCGCAGTTGATATAACAAGTATTCCATTGTTCATTCGTGGGGGTTCGATTTTGCCGATTGCAGTAAATGAACTGCGTAATTTGCATACGCAGCAGGCAACGGATTTAAAACTTATGATTGCGCCAGATAAGGATGCTGTATTTACATTATATGAAGATGATGGCATGACGCTTGATTATAAGAAAAAAATGTATTGCAAGACAAAGATCGATATGAAAGTTAATGAACGCGTTTTGCTTAAATTTTCAACAGAAGGAAACTATACAACAGCCATCAAAAAGATGTTTCTCGATGTTATTCATCAGGCGAAAGCGCCATACTGGATAATGAAAAACAAAGAAGTACTGCCGCACTATCTGCATCGGTCTAAGTTTGAGGCAGCTGATCATGGATGGTATTACAGCCAGCGCCTTAAATCCGTGCAAATAAAATATCTATGCCCAAAAGAAGACTATGAAGTTGTTATTTCATTTGAACAGTTTGATTTATTGGGAATGTAGTGATTTAAAAAAGTAAATGCATACTGAAAAAAGGTGCATTTATTTTCTTGCTTGTTTAAGTCTCAAATTTTGGCTGAGTTTAATAAAGTTCAGTATATTTTTTTATGATAAAAGCAAGATAAACATTGTGGATAAAATATTATAAAACAGGCTGAAGTAAGCAAAAATCAAATTGCTTGCTTCAGCCTGTTTTTACCCCAATACTTGGTAAAAAAATACAATTTATAGGTTTTATTCGAGCGGTATACGGCGGTTTTGCCAGCTGCTGGTTTTATTCAGCAAAAGAATCAATGATTTGTAAAACAACCGATTCCTTTTGCTTGCTGGAAAGCTCTTTTAGTTTAGGGATCAATTCCGGGGCTAAATTTGCATGTTCAAAAAGCTCATTTAAAAACCTTGCTTTTGCGGTTTTGTCTAAACTCTTTAGTTTGGTCATCATTTCACTGAGCTCGGATATTGTCGTAGAATTTGTTTCTTTTTCTGGTGAAGTTAATTTCATATTTACAAAAATCCTTTCGTTGATTAATAAAGTTTATTTATAATTGGAAAACCGTGCAAAGAACACAGCCTTCGTTAATTTATTCATATAAGCTGCAAAACATGGGGTGTTATATACCTTTCGTAAGGGTGATTCTTATAGCATTTACGATTATAAAAACAAGATATACTAAAGTCTTTATGATATAAGTATAAGGCCTTTAGACCTAAAATAAAAGCCGAAATAGAAAATAATTTATAGTAGCGTGACGAATATAAGAAAAAAGTTGAAAGTCAAATTGAAAAGAGTTATCGTGCAGGTTCAACGTTTTGTTTACTGCATTTTTGCAGCTGTTAATTTTTATACAGTCTCTGCTTTTTTGTTACTTTACAAGAACGTGAGTTCTATTATATAATGAGTTTAAAGAGGGTGAAGAAATGGATGTGCTGGATAAGCTTCGTATTTTGAGTGATGCGGCAAAATATGATGCAGCTTGTACCTCAAGCGGTGTAGATAAGAAAGCAGCGAAAGGCGGTATGGGGAGTGCTTCTGCCTGTGGGATTTGTCATAGCTTCGCGGGTGACGGGCGGTGTATATCACTTTTAAAGGTGCTTATGACGAATTTGTGTACCTTTGATTGTGTCTACTGTGTGAATCGGCGTTCGAATGATACAAAGCGAGCGGCCTTTACACCGAGAGAACTTGCAGATCTTACGATGCAGTTTTATCGACGCAACTATATTGAGGGGCTGTTCCTGAGCTCGGGCGTCATGAAGTCAGCCGATTATACATGTGAGCAAATGATTAAGACGCTGCGCATCCTGCGCGAGGAATATCGCTTTTCGGGCTACATTCATGCAAAGGCGATACCAGGGGCGGATAAGGCACTTCTGGCTCAGCTGGGGCTTCTTGCTGACCGTATGAGTGTCAATATCGAGATGCCGTCGCGTATAAGCCTTCAGCGGCTGGCTCCGGATAAGACAAAGCAAGCAATACTTGCACCAATGGGGTACATGACGGAGCGCATTCAGGAAAATCGTCATGATCTTGTACGGTACAACCATGCACCAAAGTTTGCTCCGGCCGGGCAGAGCACGCAGATGATTATTGGGGCTTCACCGGAGACGGATTATCAGATTCTGCAGCTTACGTCGGGGCTTTATAAGCATTATGATTTAAAGCGTGTGTTTTACTCAGCTTATGTGCCGGTTATTGAGAGCAGCCTTTTGCCAGCGGCAGATACGCCGCCACCACTTTGGCGCGAGCATCGTCTTTACCAGGCAGACTGGCTGCTGCGCTTCTATGGATTTGATGCAGGTGAGTTGCTCGATCGTGACAACCAGAGCTTCCATCCTTATGTTGATCCTAAATGTCACTGGGCATTGCGTCACAGCGATCTTTTTCCGCTTGAGGTTAATCGTGCTTCCTATGAAGAACTTTTGCGTGTTCCGGGAATCGGTGTCAAGAGTGCATATCGTATTATTATGGCGCGCCGGGTCTGTGCACTGAGCTGGGATGCACTTGATAAAATTGGTGTTGTTGTAAAGCGGGCACAATATTTTCTTACCTGCCGGGGGAAAAAACGCATGGGCCTTGTTCGGACGCGCGAGGCGGTTATGGCGGCGATGATGTCAAAGCGGGAGCAGCTGCTCTATGCAAAGGATAATCGTATGGGAATACAGCAGCTATCACTTTTTGCTGATGACAGCACACCACATCTTACGATTCAGCAGAGGGAGGTGCTCGCATGTCTGCCATTGCCGATGTGATTTATTGCTATGATGAAACCTTTGAAGGGCTTCTTTGCTGCGTTTTTGAAAGTTATGCAGCAAAGGAACTTCCCTATAACATCTGCACGATGGACGAGCCACAGTCGAGCCTGCTGCCGTTAAAGGAAATTGTAACGGATACGGTAAAAGCAGAGCGTGTCGCTGCATCTATTCCCAAGAAAATTGGCTATAGTGCACTGGAACTTGTGCAGAAAGCTTTTTTGACATGTCTTCCGGATAAAGAACTGCAGATCTTGCGCTTTTTGCGCAAAGGATATCGTTTTGGTCCATCAATGCTGAACTTTGCCGGAGATGAAACGGTGCATGAACTTACGACAGCTGTCAAGCATCTCGATAAGGAAAGCCATCTGTTAAAAGGTTTTATTCGTTTTACGGTGCAGAAGAATATTCTTGTGTCGACCATTGGTCCAAAGAATTATGTACTGCCATTTCTTGCACATCATTTTAGTGAGCGCTATCCGGAGGAGCATATTCTTATCTACGATACGGTGCATAGTATGGCACTTGTCTACCGACCGTATGAGTCGGCCATTATTCCAATGAATGCGTTTTGCATGATGCCGCCGGATGCAAAAGAGCAAAAGTTCCGCCAGCTTTGGCAGACGTTTTATGATAGCATCGAAATTAAGCCGCGTCATAATGAAAAATGCCGCATGACGCTTATGCCGAAGCGTTACTGGAAGTACATGACCGAGTTTGCCAGGACGAGTGGCTGTGGTATGACAAGAACAGAAGAAACCAATACGGCAACTGGAATTGATAAAGAAACAAAAAGAATCGAAGGATAAAAACAAGGACAATCACAAGTAATGTGTAACGTGCATTGCTTATAGGATTGTCTTGTTTTTTATGTAAAAATGTGCCAAGCGTTTATTTTGTGAAAGACTATATTCTTAACGGAAACTTAATCCTATCATAACATACGTTTTGGTGGGATTAAGTATAATTTAACAAGAAGCTGAGAGGAGGAACTGTATGTCAGAAATTGTGTTTTTTCATGCAAAAAAAGCATATGATAGTAAAAAAACGGTAATTGAGGATTTAAACCTAGTGATTCCGGATGGAAGTTTTACGGTTTTGGTCGGCCCCAGCGGTTGTGGCAAGTCAACAACGCTGCGAATGATTGCCGGGCTGGAGTCTTTATCTGATGGCGAACTGGTTATGGATGGTCGGAGAATGAATGAAGTTGCATCGGAAGACCGTGATATTGCAATGGTTTTCCAAAACTTTGCTTTGTACCCAACGATGACGGTAAGAGAAAATATTGAGTTTGGCCTTGTTAATAAAAAAGTTCCCCGAGAAGAAAGGCGCAAACTTATTGCAGATGTTGTTGAAACAGTTCGTTTAGCGGATTATCTGGATAAAAACCCGGGAGAACTTTCCGGTGGACAGCGGCAGCGTGTTGCGTTGGCACGAGCGATGGTCAAGAAGCCAAAGGTGTTTCTTATGGATGAGCCTTTAAGTAATCTGGATGCCCGACTGCGCAATGAGATGCGTACAGAACTCATCGAGCTGCACAAACGATTGCAGACGACATTTGTCTATGTCACACATGATCAGACGGAAGCGATGTCAATGGCAACCGATATTGTTCTTATGAGTGATGGGGTCATCAGGCAGAAAGATGCTCCTATAAAAATCTATAATGATCCGAATAATATATTTGCCGCGCAGTTCATCGGAACTCCAGCAATGAACATGTTTGATCTGGGGAAGTGTTCACAACAAAATAGTGTTCCTGAGCAGGCGAAATACATAGGATTTCGTCCTTCACGTGTGCACTTCGCTGAGGATGCGGCAGGCTCTATGGATAAGATAGATTTTCAGGGAAAGATACTCACTCATGAATTCTTTGGCAGTGAGATTATTTATCGGTTACAGACAGACTGTGGTATTTTATCTTTTAAGACCTTCCATAAAGATGAACTGCCACTGGATATGGAGGTACAGGTCTATGTTGAAAGAAGAGACTGTTATTTCTTCGATGAGAAGCAAAACCGTGTCAGATGTTCGTAAGCGTGTGTGGTATAGTGCTTGGAAAAAGATAAAACCGTATGCTTTTATTGCACCCGCATTGTCAGTCTTTCTTGTGTTTTCAATCTATCCAGCTTTTCGTATTGTCGAGCTTAGTCTTTATCATTGGAATCTTGTATCACCGGCAAAAGATTTTATTGGTCTGCAAAACTATGTAAATCTGTTCCATGATCCGGAATTTTTCGAGACTTTGGGTAATACGATTCTTTATACGGTATTGACGGTAGGTCTTAGTTTGTCTCTAAGTTTGTTCCTGGCAATATATCTTAAGAATGACACAAGAGTAAACAGATTTTTGCAACGGTTGATTTTTTCGCCATATATCGTATCGTTGGCATCCATATCTTTTTTATGGCTTTGGTTGATGAACTCAGAT
>JBAYAD010000084.1:0-10084 GCA_041669965.1 Selenomonadaceae bacterium | reverse complement strand
TGTTGTGGCTGGTGCTGCTGTAATTGAGGATGTTGTGGCAGCTGGTGCTGGTGTTACAGCAGGCAGAGACGCTTGAGTAACAGCAGGTACTGTGTTGGTTGGAGCAACCGGATAATTTTGGGCAACAGGCGGTAGAACAGGCTGATCCTGCCAAAGAGCAGAGGCTAAACTGTTTCTTTGACCAAAAATCGGCATACAGAGAGTAACTTGATAATTTCCATCGTCAAGCTGTTCTTCATCTGTAATTCGGGCATTGTTAATAGCACCGGATATTGCTGTTTTAATCGTATCTTTTTTTACGGCTAATTGTTGAACAGTCGTATGATTCTCGAGTTCAACACCATAGACAATACCTACTAAACTACGGTAGGCATCTACGACTGCAGCACGTCGGGCAAGTGCATTAGCCTGTCCTCCGGTCATAGATGCTGGTGCTGAACCGATTCCAATTGCTGTAATGGTATTACTATTCCAATTAATTTCCGAGGCGAAGCACGTAGTAGATAATAGCAATGAAAATAAAAGTATATAAAGTATATGTAGTTTTTTCATAAAAATCGCATCCTTCTTAAAATAAAATTATTTTTGTATAGTTAAGTCAATTGTACTGTTGGTTATTTTCATAATTTGTGGGGATTGCTCTGTATCTTCCGTTATATAGGATGCAAGTGTTTGATTATCTCCGGCAAAACTAAGATCAATAACGGCGGTATTATGGTCATTCGAAAATTCTCTAATATAAACATCCTGTACACCAGAGATATCAGTCAAATAATCTTTTAATAAAGAAAGACTATTTTGATCTTTTATGTTATGAACATATATCGTATAGTTTTTTGAAGTACTGGCCGCGTAAGTTAATAATTTATTTGCGATATCGTGTCCTGCGTTTTCTCCCGTCGTATATTTCGCATTAGCAGCAGCAGTTTTTTTTGTGAGATCAATACGTGTTGCCTGATAGGTTCCTGATTGTATGGTTTCACCGGTATCACACTTTGTCGTATTAATCGTAAGTGTCGCATCAGTTGCTTTCATTGGTATTTGTGTATTAAATTTAATATCAATATCATTTGCATAGATACTTCCTGTTACGATATAGTCTAATTGTTCCTGTGTGCCTAAAAGACCAATAGCAGTGAAGTCGCTTTTTGCTGCAGCAGTTTTAAATCGTCTGTTTTTTATCTGGTTTAATCGACTCATAGTAATAATATGTGAAAAACCAGATTGATTTAATGCGGAAGTAATTGCGGTTTGCACAGCTACGTCGGAAACCCTCATAGCATTATTTTGATTTAATATAATAATACCAATCCGTGGATCGTTAATTCCAACATGAATGGCTTTTACTTTGTCCAAGGCAGACATACGTTTTGCATTGGGTTCCATATCAATGATCACTTTTGTCTTGACCTTATATTGCTCACCATCATTAAGTGTCTGTAAAACTTGATAGCTTCTGATAAACCCATTGGCGTGTGTATAAATCTGATCATGCAGTACTCTGTTGTTGGTAACACGTGTACTGCTGTCGATTGTCATGCCGGAAACATTTTCCAATGCATTACGAAAAGAATCTTGTATTGCTGCTTTACGAGTTGGTCCGGTTCCTTCCGCAATATATTCTAACGCATATGCCTGTGAGGTTAGCGCTAGGAAAAAAATCGTACATAAAATACATGAGATTTTTTTGCCACGGAGCAATATTGTCATTTTGCACCAGCCTTTTTCTAATCTAGCACCTCCCTGTAGATAAAATTTCTTTACGTGCAAGACGGAGCCCCTATTGGCCCGTTGCACAGTCACCTATTTTTAAAGTTCTTATTTCACCGCTTGTAACGGTACCTAAGGACATTTTGTTTTCGACGCTGGTTATTGTGATTTGACAAACTAGTTTATGTTGTAAGCCTAAGACCTCTCCCGTTTCAGGGTTACAGACAGCTTTACCATCTTTATATACTGTGAAAACCTGACCGGGAATCACTTCCTTATTTGCTCCTGCGTCAATATATACGATATTGCCGTCAATACTTGCTATATGTACTGAAATTGGTGATTCATTGAGGTTTTTATCTAAAATATCACTAATTTTTTTAGATACATCCTCGGCTGATTTTGTGTATTCATTAAAAGTTGCTTTCCATATTTTTTGACCTCTTTTATTTTTAACGCGTACTTTATTGATACTGCCATTTATCGTATCGGCAAAAACAACACTACCCGAAGTCGTATCAAGAACTTTCCAAAATACCATTATGTTGATTTTTTTTTTGTTTGCTGCGGTATTTGCCTGATCTGTAATATGCGAATCCGAAATACTTCCTGTTACAAGATAACTGATTCCACTAATCCGTCCCATTTGAGCTGCATTGTTTTTTGCAAGCAGGCCCATACGGCTTAAACTTTGTTCATTGAGGAGTGCGGCTAAATCATCACGATCAATCACATTTAGTTTTGGATTTTTTGATAATTCCGACATGAGAGAATCCGATAGAAGTTGTTCTAGCCCCCGCTGTCCTGAAAGATTTTTAAAGGTCAGAACACCAATCGATTTTTGTTGTGATGCATATCCTATTGGTGTAAAAAGAAATAAAAACCCTATGAAAAACAACAACCTGATACCATATTTGCAGATTAGGTTGTTTTCTAGAATTCTTTTCATTTGCATTACCCTTCTTTATTTGATTTATTATTTACACAAATAGGTTTAAAAGTATATAACGATTTTGGCATAGACAATATTAATATTATTTAATACAATTATTATTATTTAGTTCAACTTATATATTACAATAATTTCAAAAAAAGTAAAGCCTTTTTTATTGTTTTTAAGCAGTTTAATAAACAAAATGAGTCTTTGTTCTTATTTTTTACAACAGATGCAGTTAGTTTAAATAAATAGTTACAAATATTTGATTAAAAAACAAATGAAATTACACGCGCATGTTTCTCTAGATTTATAATGGAAAAAGTCGTCGTGGAGTTTCATTTTATATACACGGTTTTGAGCAGGCAGGGGAATTAGAACAAATTGTAATATTTCACTGGATAAACTTAAAAAAAACATGTTAAAATGATATTGGTATCGGAAGCCACAAAAAACAAGATAGGAGTATCCAAAAAAAGTGGAGAGTGTACGTATAGCACATGTTAAATCCAATTATTACTATAGGATAATGGTAACTCATTTGATACAGTACATATGAAAAAATTTAGTTGTTTGTTTTGATCTTGTTTTAGAGGGTGAGGGTCTATGAAGTATTTAAATATAAGAACGATAGCTCAGCTGATAATAATTGGAATCATCGCTGGTTTGACAGGAATTATATTAATTATATTTATGCATACAATTCAACATTATGCTTTTGGCTATGGCACTTATGGCGAAGTTTCTTTTCGTGAAATCGTGGAATATGTGTCACCATGGCGACGTTTGTTTGTACTAATGATTTGTGGAATCATAGTCGGGTTAGGGTGGAAATGTATTCATCAATATGGCCAGGCAATCGTATCCGTAGAAACAGCTGTAAATAATCCTAGTCATCATATGCCTTTTATCACAACAATATGCCATAGTTTATTGCAAATTATAACAATAGCAATGGGGTCACCTTTAGGCAGAGAAACAGCACCCAGAGAAATTACTGCTGCTTTTGCGACAAAAATGATTTCACTGTGGCATATTGACGAACAAAATGGAAGGCTCTTATTATCTTGTGCTGCTGGAGCCGGGCTAGCGGCCGTATATAATATTCCCGCAGCTTCAGCCGTTTTTACATTAGAAACATTAATACGCAATTGGAGTTTTCGCTCTATTAGTGCCGCGATGTTATGTTGTGGTACAGCTACATATGTTGTACGTTTAGGACTGGGTGATTCAGTGCAATATTCTTTGCCACAGGCTGATTTCAATGAAACATTGATTATTTGGGCTGCTATAGTTGGCCCTATAATTGCTATAAGTGTTATTCTCTTTGAAAAAAGTTTAAAAATTTTTTCTATAGTTTATCAAAATAGTTCTAAAACAATCGCAATTGCTATTTTAGCTTTTACTGTGATCGGTTTTATGGCTATGTGGTGTCCGGAAATTCTTGGGAACGGCAAGGCAGGAAATCAGCTGAGTTTTACGTATTCTATAAATTGGCAGTATGGAGTCGCTTTATTTGGTACGAAATGGCTGGCAGTTATCCTAGCTATAACGGCTGGAGCTCATGGAGGACGCATTACTCCATCAATGATGCTTGGCGGCATGCTGGGATTGATATTAGCGATCGTATGGAATGAATTTTTTCCAATAGTTGCACCGGGAATGGCTGCCTTTGTATGTGCAGCTACCTATCTGGGATTGGCACAGAAAATGCCGATTACAGCAGTTATATTTTTATTGGAAATGTCACGTTTTTCACCAGAATATTTATATCCAATTTGTGTTTGTTTGGCTACGTCATTGCCAATATTTATGTATTTACAAGAAAAGTGTGAAATATAATCTTATAGAAAACAAATGGTGCAAATTGTAAGCCTTACATCAATTTGGCAGTAAAAACGCCTCATAGCTTTTGTCTTATTTTATTGTGCCATAAACAGGATTGCTTACTTTACCTATTAGAAAGTTGCTGTAATATATAAAAACCTCTATCCTTTTTAGGCTAGAGGCTTTTTAATCATTTTAAAAATCTATATGTTCTGGTTTATAGTCGTCAGGCAGTTCTTCTTCCTTTAAAAATTGAAAGTTATCATCATTTAGTATTGGTATAAATATTTCATATGGAATTATAGGGAATTCACAAGCATAATTGCTGGCTCCGAACCACATGCCTGATTTACTGCTTAAGTTCAAGCTCCTTGCAAATTTTGTGTAATTTGAGCAGTCATGAACTACTAAATCCCAGTTTTCTTCATCCGCTATTTTCATGAATTTTAAAGTTAGTTCTCTGCTCCAAATAGGAGATATATAGCCTTGTCGGCAAATATACATATTTTCGCCATAATAATTTCCTATGTTATTTGCATTTAAATGTAATTCTGCACAATTAATAAAATCAAGCTTTGTTGCGAAAATCGATTGTTGTTTATTAAAAAATGCTTTAAAAAACTCCGGCGTCATTGGAGTTTCAATACCTACGCTTTTAATATATTTTTTCGCTAAGCCAATATTTTCAATTACTTTATCTGAGCAATTAGATGCACCTAAGTTGAAACGCAGTTCATCAAGACCGGCTTCGCCTAATGCTTTTAACGTTTCTTCTGTAGCTAAGGTGCCATTTGTGTATAAATGTTGATGAATTCGAGCATCCTTGAATTTTTTTATAATCGAATAATATTTTTCGATTTCCATGAAGGGTTCCAAATAAACGTAGGAAATGCCCGTGGGTTTTTGGTGAATAGAAAGAAGCAAATCAATATCCTTCTCGTAAAATTTTGTTCCTCCTATATCCCACATATCTTCTCCGATTGGATGAATCTTTTCCAGTTCGCCATAATTGTAACAGAACTTACATTTCAAATTACATTTGTTGGTTTTTCTAATTGCATTTAATCCCGAACCCGATAGACAAGAACGGCAGCCTTGTGGAAATTTGCTGTCATTTCCAACAAAAAAGGTTTTGTTTTCCAATGTTTTTAAATTTTTAATTTCTGACATCAACGTATCATTTCTCTGATCAATTGCTTCCTCAATTTGCGTAAAGGTAGAGTAAATGATTTCTTCATGTTTTATGCTGATATTTTCTTCTTCTGACAATTGTGAAAAAAAATCAAACCATAATAATGCATCGCTTTTTGAAATTTTCATAATGTACCTGCCTATCTATTTAATTTATTACTTCACGTTATTTGCTAAGTATAAGCACCATTTTAAACCATTGACAAGCATATGTTGCCAGACATTGTCATCACAATTTTTTAATGAGGGGAAAAATCATATTTTTAGACAACAAAAAATCCTCCGATAACCTCGGAGGCCCTGATTTCATTGGAGCTGATGATGATGTTTTAATCTATAAACTGCTCAGTCGGAATGATATAAGGAAACTTTGTACGAATTGTCATTTAATAAAAACCATTAAAAATTTGACCATGTCTATTTATAGATTTGCGGGCAACCTATAATATTGAGACAGCGGTATTTTGTAATTCACGTAATATAGCATATAAGCAAAAATTACAACTAATTTTAATCATACTGTAAAGTACATAACTTTGTCAAGATAAAAAAATATAAAAATAAGCCGGGCTGCAATGTTTAATCTTGCCCCTTCCAATACATAATAAACATTTTTTGTTGCTTAATTTGTTATTGTGATTTAGGGTAAAATTTTTGCGACTCATTTCAATAAAATTTACCTGACATACTCAGTAGTTCTTCTTCTAACTGACTTTTATGGATACCTAAGGCTTCAAAAACATTGAGATCAAGAGTAGCTGACAATTTGTTTCCTACGAAGGTATTGGCATAATACTGAGCGATATGTACGGCATAGACTAAATCATGATTAATAATTCCTGTAGCAAAAGGGGTATGATGATATAATGCCGCTTCAACAATTGGATAGGGGATTTCCCACCACTTTAATAAGTAAGCACCTGCCTGCTGATGCGTAACATGTAAGGAATCCATTTCTATATCTAATAAATCACAATTGCTTTTTTCAATGCTGCGAAAAATTTCGATATATTTTTCCGGAAAGATTTTAAAGAAAAGTGCCATGCCAATATTGTGAAGTAACCCTGCGGAAGATTCAATCTCAGATAGCTTTTTATTCAATAGTTTTTTATAAATAATATTCAAAATTTGGCTGCAAATAAAGGAGTGCTTCCATATTATTTCCAGCTGGGCGGCATACATGTCTTTCATAGTAAACGAATCAACAATGGAGGTTGCTAGTACGATGTTTCTCGTCGTAGATAAGCCCAGAAGTGCTATTGCCTGTTTAATGTTTCCTGTTTTTACTTCATAAAAAGCTGAATTAATAATATGGAGAAGTTTCGTTGCTATGGCCGGATCTTTTTCAATGACATTTGCAATTTTTCCTAAATCTGCATTGCTGTCAAGTAAGTTCATGATTTCCTGGTAGCTGTTTTTTACTGTGGGTAAATCATTTGTAGTATGAATTAAATGAATTAAGTTCTCATCGCATAAAATACTTTCAGTCTCAAATATCTGATTGATTACATGCAGCAAGGCATTGTTAACCCATGGCTTCATAATATAAAGTTTTGCCAGGTTTTTTTGCAGTGCATTAAGAATCGTGTTTTTTTCGGAATAACCACTTAAAATAATTCTTAAAACATGGGGATGGGCTTCCTGGATTTTTTGCAATAGTTCAAATCCATCCATTACGGGCATGCGCATATCTGTAACAACTAAATCAATTTTTTCATTTGCGAGAATAGCTAATGCTGCTTTGCCGCTGTCGGCAGTAAAAAGTTCGTAATCCGTATCCATAAAGAGACGCGTTAATGACTTAAGAATTTGCAGCTCATCATCGACAAATAGTATTTTTTTATTCGTATGATTATTTTGCATGGTACTGTTCACTTCCATTCACAGGTAGTTTTATGGTGAAAGATGTCCCTTTATCAATCGCACTTGTCACATAAAATTCGCCTCCGTGTTTTTTAACAATATCGTAGGCAACACTAAGTCCAAGTCCTACGCCATGGCCAACATCTTTTGTTGTAAAAAAAGGATCAAATATTCGACTAAGATGTTCATCTTTAATACCAGAGCCTGTATCGCTTATTTGACATATTACAGAGTCTTCAAAACTATAGGTTTTTATTGTGATTTCCCCTGGGATGTTTGAATTAAGATTTTTTATTGCATAGATCGCATTTAGTAAAATATTTAAAATGACTTGCCCAATTTGGCCTTTATTGCATAACAGATATAGTTGATCTTCCATTTGTTTGTTAATTTTGGCGACATTTTGTGTTTCGCTTTTTACGATTAACAAGCCTTCTTCGACGATTTGGTTTAAGTCATTATAGGCCATTTCGTTTTCTGTACCGGTTTTGGCTAAAGTTTGTAAGCTTTGTACGATTGTTGTTATTCGATCAGCACCCTCACTGGATTCGGAAATTATTGCAGTTAGGTCATCAAGAACAAAATCAATTTTTTGTTTTCGTTCTAGGTCATCAATCATAGCTTTTTCCTGCATCAGTTTTTTCTGTGTTGTGGTTTTATCAGCGGCTAGTTGAAGAAATTTTCTGTAAAGAAAGATCAGTTCTCTGATCTTTTGATTATAACCAATCATTATAGCAAGATTGCTGGATATAAATCCAATAGGATTATTGATTTCGTGGGTAATACCTGCGGCAATTTCACCAAGCGATGCAAGCTTTTCCTTCTGCATCAAATTGAATTGAGTTTCTTTTAGCTCCTGCGTTACTGCATGAAGTTTTTTGTATTGTGCAGTTATGGTAGCATTCATCTCAATTAAGGAAAGAATGTTTTTTCTGGTTTTTACAGAAGCTTTTATTCGTGCTACAAATTCTGTAAAGTCAATGGGTTTATTGATATAATCATTCGCACCATTTTCAAAACATAATTTAAAACTCGTTTTATCCTTGATTCCTGTAAACATAATAATTTGGATATCGTCATATTTTTTTTGCGTTCGGATACTTTTTAAAAGGTCAATTCCACTTATGTTTGGCATAATAATGTCCAGCAAAATGATGTCAATGTTATATTCTTCTAGTTTTTGAATTACTTTTTCCGGGGAATTGCATAAAAAGATTTGGCTATCGATGATATTTTCTTTGATGAGGTCTTGTGCCATTATTAGATTAAACTTTTCGTCGTCTACGACCAGTATATTCATAATGCTGCCTCACCCTTATGATGAATAGGTAAGCGAAGGATAAAAGTAGTGCCTTTTCCTTCTTCGCTTTCGATTTTGATTTCACCTGTGTGCTTATTTACGATAATATCATAAGCAATACTTAGACCAAGCCCGGTACCTGTCCCCACTGGTTTCGTTGTAAAGAAGGGAGTGAATATAGAATCAAGATTTGCTTTTGGTATACCAACCCCATTATCCGTGATTGAGCAATACACAGAATCATTTTTCGCAAAAGTTTTTAAGGTGATAGTGCCTTTATGTGAAGTATCCTTTATGGCATGAACAGCATTTATGATAAGGTTAAGCAGTACTTGATTGATTGATCCACCAGCAGCTTTGATATAAGGGATATCTCCTGGTTCTTCGACTACCGTTGCAAAGTATTTGATTTCATTATTGGCAACGGCAAGGGTATCAATAATGCCTTTATTCAAATCATAATCTTCAAATTCAGAAGTGCTGCTTCTGGCAAACCCCAGGAGACTCTTTACGATTTTTTCTATTCGGCTAAGTCCTATAATGGATTCACCGATAAGATCGTTAATGTCATCAGAGATGATATTGATCTTATTTTTCTTTTGCGAAGCTTTGATGATTTCTAAGATATTCAGCACATCTTCCGTAGGTTCTGTTTTTAGTGTGTTCTCAATATTATTTAAGGTGTCAAGAAAATCTTTAATTTTATCTAAATATTTTTTTAAAGTATCCAGGTTGCTTTGCGTATAACCAAGCGGATTGTTGATTTCATGCGCAATTCCCGCTGAAAGTTGTCCGATTCCAGCCATTTTTTCTTGTTGAATAAGCTGACTTTGCAGCATTCGTATTTTTTCCATGTTTTCATTGTATTCTTTAGAACTGATGTCTATACTACGTTCCAATAATGATCGATCTTTATCCTGGTTTATATAGGCTTGATTTACAGCTAAAATAAAAGATTGGATTTCATTTGTAAGCTCACTATTGCCTAAATGGTTTTTGATTTGCCTTTTCAAAAGGCGATGTAAATTATCCATCATATTAAACCTCCGTAATTAAAGTAATTGTCATTGTTTGATTATGCAGTTCACATATTGCATTCTTATCAGGTGACGAAATTTCACCATAAGAATAGAAGCCGGTAAAAATGGTATCCATTTTTAAAACACTTCGTGCCACATCAATTTCTTCACTTGTCAGTTGATCCAGTACGAGTTTTCTGCCAACACAGCTTACAAGGATGGCGAGGTTAGCACTATTTA
>JBAYAD010000083.1:0-10170 GCA_041669965.1 Selenomonadaceae bacterium | reverse complement strand
TTTCTGTAACAACATTAAAAAGTGTTGAACGGCGCTGATCGATACTCTTAATAAGCCATGCCGCCGAATTGACTCGCTGCTCAATGTATTTCTTTGTTTCATTATCGAAGTCTGTATTATGACGATACACGGAAGAAATGTTGAGATGCGGTATGCCATAGTCATTCACCATAACAACATAGGCATCATCCACCTTACGAACAACGACATCTGGAACAATATAATCTGATGAACCGTCACCATAGGAACTTCCCGGTTTTGGATTGAGAGTACGAATGATATCTACCGCAAGCTGTACTTCATTTGGCTTACAATTTTCCGCCTCAGCAATTAGCTTCAGCTGTGCTTTACCAACTTTCTCTAAATGGTCCTCTATAACAGCTCTAACGAGTCCATCATAGATTCCCTGCTGTTTTGCCTGTATCATTAGGCATTCACGAAGATCACGTGCTCCTACGCCTGCTGGTTCAAAGGTTTGTATAATACGAAGTACAGCTACTACCTCATCCTCTGTCGTCTGCGTAGCCCGGGCAATCTCACTGCACGCAGCCCGCAAATAACCACAGTTATCAGTAGATCCAACAATAAAGACTGCAATGGATTTTTCCCGATCGCTTTTGAAGCTGAAATTCACTTGTTCAAGAAGATCTTCTTCCAAAGTAAGCTGCATTGTCGATATGGTTTCATAGCTTTGCTTTATATCTGTTTTTAGCGGTTTTGTCCGTTTCTCATCATCTCCAAGATAATTTGCCAACGCCGATAGTTGTTCTATACTATAACGATCCGTTAGCTTTTCTCCATGTTCCGTCTCGCCGAGACTGTCGTCCATCTCAAGCGCCGGATTCTCCATATATTCTTTTTCAATTGTCGCACAAAGATCCTGCGATGAAAGCTGCAAAATCTGTATTGCCTGCTGCAGCTTTACTGTCATTGCCAGTTTCTGTCCAAGATTCAAGCTTAAACTTTGTTCCATACTGTAACCCTCAACCAATCTTTTTAAAACATATCATTACGCAATCGGTTCGATTGCTGCTGCAATCGCCGCCCCCAGTCCGGAACCACCGTTTTCCAACACTGTATCTACTTGTCCAGCGTCTTCACCAAGAATATCATAAAGTGCTTTCCTGATATTTTCTGCTGCAAGCGGCATTTTTTCATACACAGATCCATCAACTGCAATGTGCTGTTTACAGATCCTGCCCTTTTCACTCAAATGCCAAATAATCCCTGCATACGTAGCAGCAACGAGACGTGCCGAGCGAATAACGACGGCTGCTGCCAACTTTTTTACCCATGTACATTCTTCAAGGGACAGCACTTCACCTGTCTTCTCTCTGATTGTTTTTTCCACAACTGCCAAGGTTGCCGATTCATCAGCAAGTAAGTTTGACATATCAATACTCGTAAATGCAAATTTTGTATTTGCCGAAAATGCATCTGCAAGAGCGTAGCCGAAAAGCTCGCCAAGATATCGTCCTGAAACCATCTTTTCCAGACACTGTTCACCCGGCTTTTCCGAGACATTATCCACCAGATGATCATATTTATTCGTTATAAGCTTACAGAAAGCACCTGATTCCATATTAATGACCATTTTTGAACGACCTTCACCTGCATATGGTTCAAGATAACAGGTGTTATGTCCCGTTGCGTAAATCGACCCAATATATGTGTCCGACTGCTTGTAAGCCGCAGCCAAAAGCACCGCAACAGTATCATTGATGACAGCTACCGGGCATACATTTCTTATACCATTACGTTCAAGTGCTGCCTTCAAAAGATCGTTGACAACCTCGCCTTCAACCCCCGTTGTCGCAAACTCTTTTGTCCAGCTAATAAGCTTTGCATTATAAAGATTCGTCTGCTTTGACGGAAAAGAAAACGTGTGCCCCAGTAAATATTTCTTTGTATGGTTGCCATCAATAGCTTCGTCGACAATTCCGGCAATAAAATCGAACATATCCCTTGCCGTTGAGCCTTCACCCACATAGTCATAGATACCTGATACACGCAGCGGTTTCACTACTTTCTTGCGTATTATAAACTTTTTATCACCTTCCAGGCAGATACGAAGCACACGGACATTTGTTCCGCCAAAGTCCAGTGCCAGATATTCTCCTGTTTCCTTACCAGTTGGTAATCCAACATAGGATTCCAGCATGCGCAATGATGATTCCTTTTTTTTCTTAAGGCCACTCTCTATATCATAGCGAAAAGCTGCGGCCACTTCGCTAAGCTCTTCCTTCCCTATCGTAAATTCATCAATCATTTCCTGGAATTTTCTTTTATTCAAGCTCATCTTTATCTATTCCTCCCAAAATTTAATCTACATACGATAAAATTTCCTAAAAATCTTTTATTTCTGTGATGCATGATTGCGTGGAATAATTTCAAGCCAGTACCCATCCGGATCACTGATAAAGTAAATTCCCATAGTCAAATTTTCATAACAAATACAGCCCATCTTTTCATGCAATGCATGTGCCGCATCAAAGTCATCAACACCAAAAGCAAGGTGAATTTCATTTTCGCCAAGATTATATTTTTTCTTGCGACCAAAAATATATGTAAGCTCAAGTTCATGCGGTGTCTGTCCACCATCACCAAGATATACCAATGTGAAACCATCCGTTTCCTTACGGCGTGTTTCTTTAAGACCAAGCGCTTTTTCATAAAACTCCAAAGATTTATCCAAATCTAGTACATTAAGATTGTTGTGTAAAAATTTAAACTGCATCCTTACCACTCCTCTATATTTTTATGTTTATTCTATACATTTTGTATTTTTGCTATAAAAACGATTTGGTTGTATATCCATTCTATTTCTGTAATTCAGACGTTTCTTCAAGATATTCCCAACGTTCCATAAGCGTTTCCAACTTGCTTTGCAAACGCAGTTCCTCCTGACTCAACTCACTCAAGCGGCTATAGTCTGTACCAGCACATTCTGTCATCTGCTGCTGTACAACCTTGAGCTCGCCTTCCACACTGGCGATAACCAGCTCAATTTCTTCATATTCGCGCTGCTCCTTAAACGTAAGCCGCCGTTGCATCTGCAACTCTTCCTGCATGTTTTTTCCTTGTTGCTGCAACAACATCTTTTCCGGTGGCTGCGTTTCCCTTTGTATCGCTTCATGATCTTCTTTTTCCCGTTCCTGCTCCGCCTTATAACAAGAATAACCACCCGGATACTGCCGCAAATGTCCACCCTCTTCATAAACAAAGACTTTTTTTGCCAGTCGATCAACAAAAAATCGATCATGAGAAACAAAAATTATTGCGCCATTGAAACGATCAATAAAATCTTCCAGAATTGCCATTGTCTGCAGATCAAGATCATTTGTCGGTTCATCAAGCAATAACACGTTTGGTGCATCCATAAGAATACGCAAAAGGAACAGCCGTCGCTTTTCGCCGCCTGATAATTTGGATATCGGTGACCACTGCAAATCACTTGGGAAAAGAAATGTTTCCATAAGCTGTGATGCACTGAGACGTGTTCCATCTGCCAGTGTAATATAGTAAGCAGCTTCTTTAATATACTCAACCGCCCGTAATCGTTCATCTATATCATTACTCGTCTGTGTGAAATAGCCAATTTTCACAGTTTGTCCAACCTTTATCGTGCCACTCGTCGGCTGCAGCTTTCCTGAAAGAAGATTGAGCAGGGTTGTCTTACCTGAGCCATTAGGTCCGAGTATTCCAACACGATCATTACGAAGAACAATATAAGAGAAATCATCAATAAGTTTCTGTGCATCTGCCATATAGTTCACATGCTCCAGCTCAATGACCGTACGTCCGAGACGACTCCCAGCCAAACCGATCTCTACATTATCATGGCTGAGATCGACCTTCTTGTTTTTCGTATCCTCATAACGTTCAATCCTCGCTTTTTGCTTCGTTGAGCGTGCTTGTGCTCCGCGACGCATCCATGCCAATTCATTACGCAAAAGATTCTGCCGTTTACGCTCTGATGCTTCATCCCTATCCTCACGAGCTGCCTTAAGCTCCAAAAACTCCGTATAGTTTCCTGTATACACATAAGCTTTTCCCTTATCCAGTTCTAAAATTTTCGTTGCTACACAGTCAAGAAAATATCGATCATGCGTCACCAGAAGCAGCGCACCACCCTTAATTTTACGAAGATATTCTTCCAACCATGTGATTGTTTCGCTATCAAGATGATTTGTCGGTTCATCAAGAAACAATAAATCACACGGATGGATAAGTGCAGTGGCCAGTGCCAGCCGTTTCTGCTGACCGCCGGACAATTCACCAGCCTTTGCTGTAAAATCGGAAATACCAAGCTTTGTAAGAATTGTCTTGGCATCGCTCTCCATTTGCCATCCATCCAGCTCATCAATACGCTGCGTGAGCTGCATTATTTTTTCCTGCAAATCTTGATTTTCTGGATATTTTTTACTATCTGACAAAGCTATTTCATAATCACGCAGTGCTTTCATGATTGGTTTATTGCCTTTAAACACCTCCATGAGTACCGTATTCTCCGACAAAAATATCTTATCCTGTTCCAGATATTCCTGCTGTATGTTTTTCATTGTCACAATATTACCGCTATCTGCCGGCACCGTCCCGGCAACAGTTCGAATAAATGTCGATTTGCCTGTACCATTTACACCTACAATACCAATCTTATCACCTTCATCGATACCAAGGCTCACATTTTCAAACAGCACCTTTTCCCCATAGCTTTTTGTTAAATTCTCTATTGTTAAAATCATAAAATACTCCTGACGTCTTTCCTGTTCAAACAGCAGCTTTGTTATTTTATAGCATTTTCGTGCTATCTTTCTTATTATACCCTGTTTCGGTAAAAAAAAACAGTCTGCACAGATTGTATACGCATCGACAAAATCTGTGCGGACACCTCCCTATCAGTCTGTATTTATCCATAATTTCTGTTATTTATTCAGTTCATGCAAAATATTAAATTTCTCAAAAATTTATCCCGTTTTTACAGATGAAATCATTGCACTAGTCATTACTGATATTTATGTATTTCCCAACCCTCTTAACAAAAAATCCCGCTGCATTTTTGTAATGTAACGGGATTTTCCAGTATTATTCTATTTCTTCATGCTCTTCCTTAAGTGGATGACCAAGTTTGATGAGTACGCGCGTTATACGCACGTTATCAACCTCTTCCACAAAGAACTCATTATCACTCCAGGTCGCTTTCTGCCCAACATGTGGTGGTGTCTCTACACATGCATAGAGCCAGCCGCCAATCGTATCAACGTTTTCCGCATCAAGTTCTATTTCCAGCGTATCATTAATTTCCTCAATGAGCAGCTTTGCGTTCACTGAATAGACGCATTCACTACGCTTTTCGACAAGCGGCCGTTCCTCATCAAACTCATCTTGTATCTCGCCGACAATCTCTTCAATAATGTCCTCAATCGTTACCATACCTGCAGTACCACCGTATTCATCAACGACAATAGCAAGCTGTGAACGACATTTCTGTATCATCTTTAAAAGATTGCTCACTGCCATCGTCTCTGGCACGACCAGCGCCTTTCGGGCAAGCGTACGCAGATTCGGTTTGCGACCCGCATAAAGTGCCCGCAGAAGATCTTTTATATGCAAAAAACCAATAATATGATCTTTGCTTTCATGACAGATCGGATAACGCGTTAAATGCTCCCGAAGTGCTATATCGATATTCTTTTCAATGGAATCCTCCAGATAAAGACAAACCATATCTGTACGAGGAATCATAATCTCACGCACATTACGATCAGAAAAGTCAAAAACATTATCAACAAAATCTAACTCCGTCTTATCAATGTATCCCTGCTTATGACTCTCCTCCATAAGAATTCGAATCTCATTTTCTGTATGTGCTGCATCGCCCTCATTTGATACCTCAAATCCGATTTTTTTCAAGACCCAATTTGCCACATGATTTAGTCCCCAGACAAATGGATACATAATCTTATGAAACACAAGCATCGGCAATGCAACACAGAGCACGACCTTCTCAGCGTTTTGAATTGCCAGCGATTTTGGTGTAAGTTCTCCCAGCACGATATGAAATGCTGTGATAAGTGAAAATGCCAAAACAAACGCAATCGTATGTCCAATTTCCTCTGATGCCCCTGCATACAAGATAATTGGATGAATAAGCGTCGCTACTGCTGGCTCACCAACCCAGCCAAGACCAAGTGAAGCCAGCGTAATTCCAAGCTGTGTCACGGATAACGATGCATCAAGATGATCTGTAAGCTCCTTTGCATACTTCGCCCGCTTATTACCTTCCTGTATCATCGTATCCAAGCGTGAAGAACGAATCTTTACAACAGCAAACTCTGCTGCAACAAAAAATCCATTCATAAATATAAGCACAAAAACAATTGTCAACTTACATAAAGCTGTCAATAGATCCAAAAATTAACCCTCCAAATTTATTACTTGTTGCCATTTCCCATAATTTCATGACTCGGACATACAAGAAAGTCTTTTAACTCTCCCTGTACCATTTTCTTCGCCTTAAATTTTATCCGGAGCTTTTTTTCTATAACAACAATCTTTTCAACTTCTTTTTGATCAACAAGTGAGATGGCTGCGCCATCCGCACCTGCACGTGCTGTACGTCCGACACGATGCAGATAAACCTTTTCATTTTCCGGAATATCCAAATTAAATACATAGTCAATGCCAATAATATCAAGGCCCCGTGCTGCAATATCAGTTGCAAGCAGCAATTGAACCTTGCCTTTACGAAAGTTCTCAATGGCTTGTTTACGATCCATCTTATCATTTGATCCAACAAGTGAAGCCACACGAATCCCGCTATACGTAAATTTTTCCAGTGCTTTTTCCAGATCATAGACCCGATTCATAAAGACAAGACCGCGTTTTACATTAAGTATCTTTGTTAGCTTACGTAATGTCTCTATTTTATCACGAAATGGCGTAAGAACATATAGATTTTCGACCTTTGCCTGCAAAACTGCACGCTCAGTAAGTTTTATAATCTTGGGCTGTGCTAAAAAACCGGCACGCTCAAGCGCTTTTTCCGGTGCTGTTGCTGAAAAAAGCAAATACTGACAGTCCTTGACAAGACATTTTTGCACCCCGGCAACAGACGCCTGATTCTGGTCGTCAAGCAGACGATCAAACTCATCCAATACACACATTTTTGTCTGCTGCAGCTTAAGTTTGCCTTTTTTCACAAGTTCCAGTACCCTGCCAGCTGAACCAACAACAATTTGTGGCTTCTTCTTGAGCTTGTCAATCTGCCGGGCTATATTTGCCCCGCCAATCAATGCCAGACTGCGCACCGGTATTCCCGACTGCTCAAGAATAAGCTGCAGCTGTCCGCTGATCTGCATAGCGAGTTCATATGTTGGTGCCAGCACAATCGCCTGAACCTGTGGTTTTTGCACATCAATCTTCGCTATAAGCGGCAAAAGATACGCAAAGGTCTTCCCCGTTCCCGTTGCCGACTGTCCAACAAGGTTTTCCCCTGTAAGCGCTGTAGGAATGGTCTGTGTCTGGATTTCCGTTGGCTCCATAAACCCCAGCTTTACCATTCCCTGTACAAGCTCATCACTAAGTCCGAGGTCCGTAAATGTATTTCCCATATATTCTCTCCTTTTTCGTGCTGAATCACGTCTATATACTCTATAAATTTTATATCACAGGTTTCCCCTGCTTATCATCAAAAGTTGCTGTACAATGTGGATAATTCGTACAACCCCAGAAAACACCATTTTTTCCATTAATGAGCCGCAGGTTCCCCTCGCGGCATTTCGGACAAAGAGTAGTGTGTCCTGAAACCACCTTTTCTTTTACCATGTTTTCCAATGGTTTCGCCGATAATTTGGGTTCATGCGCAAAACGCGAGTCATCACAGCGTTCCATCTGTGCAATAAGATCCTGCGCTGACACCATTGGAGCAAAAACTGCATTGAGTTCTGCCATATCATCTCGTGGATGATATCTATGGTTTTGGGAACTTGAATACCCAGCAGGTGGCTGCTTTGCTGTTGAAAAGTCCGGCTTACCATCTTTATCGTTACAGCTCATACGACAACGGGGATAATTTGAACATCCCCAAAAATCACCGTTCTTTCCATGACGCTTGACCATAAGCCCTTGCTTGCAGCGTGGACACGGATGTTCGCCCTGTACCTTGATACTCACACCCAGTGCCTTTTTACAGAGCAGTCTGGTGAAATTGATCTGCTCCGCCAAAAAATCATTCAATTGGCCATCACCATCTGCCATGGAATGCAGATGGTCTTCCCATATTGCTGTCGAATCCGGATATGTCATTTCATCCGGTAATACATCAATAAGTAAATATGCTGCATCCGTTGGCACAAGATATTTCTTTTTTCCTTCATTCTTCAAAAACTTACGCTTGATAAGATCATCAATAATCGTCGCACGCGTTGCTTCTGTACCAATTCCATAGACATCTTTGAGCTTCTTTTTCGACTCGACATCCTTTACATATTTATGAATTTCCTTCATACCTGCAAGCAGTGTCGATGCCGTAAAACGCATAGGTGCTTTTGTTGACTTCTTATCAAGCCCGCCATCAAGATATAGCACTGTATCCTTCTTCTTCATGAGTGGCAGGGAAGCCTCCTCGTTCTTATCATCCTTATCCGGATCTGCCATATAAAGAAGCTTCCAGCCAGGCTCCCGGACGACACGCCCGCTGGCGGTAAAAAGCTCCTCCTTGTAAGTGATTTCGAGTTTTGTCTGGTCATAGACATGTAACGAATAAAACTGTGAGATATAGGCCTGAGCAATAAGGAAATAAAGATTGCGCTCCGTATCACTCAACGTATGAAGTTTTACTCGCACCTGCGTTGGAATAATCGCATGATGCGCCGATATCTTCTTATCATTCCAGGCACGACTCCTGATCTTTGTATCTGCACCTTTTGCCCAACCGCTGAGATGTTCCTCATCAATTTGCAAGAGGTTTCCCATAATTATCCGTGCATCAGTGAACTGATTTACCGGCAAATATTCACAGTCCGAGCGTGGATATGTCGTGAGCTTATGCTCATAGAGTTTCTGTGCTGTATCAAGAACAAGCTGCGGATCATAGCCAAAACGCTTACCCGCAAATACCTGCAGTGTTGACAAAGAAAACGGTAACCGCTGCACTTCCTTTTTCTGTGATTTCTGATAGCCGGATACAATTCCCTCCAGCGGAGCTTCAGCAAAGTGTTCTGCCATAACAGCAGCAACACGTGCATCCAGCAGACGTCCCTCGCTGTCAAGTCCGGGCTGCTCATCTTTTGGCTTCCAGTTTGCTGAAAACGTGCCATTTTCATGTTTGAAATCTGCCTTAATCGTAAAATAATCCACAGGTTTAAAATCATTAATTTCTCGTTCGCGCCGCACGACAAGTGCTAGGGTTGGCGTCTTCACACGACCAATTGGCAATACAATGCGATGCCCCGCTCGTCGTGCTGCTAAAGTGTAGGCGCGTGACAAATTCATCCCAATAAGCCAATCAGCGCGTGCACGGGCAAGTGCCGATTGCTTTAGATTATAAAATTCTTTATTATCGCGTAGATTATCATTAGCCTTCTTTATACTTTTTTCATCAAGTGCATTGAGCAAAATACGCTTGACTGGTTTTTCATTACCTACATAATCAAGAACCTCATCAATAAGCAGCTGTCCTTCTCTATCCGGGTCACCTGCATGGATGATTTCATCCGCCTTTTCAATAAGACCCTTAATCGTGTGAAACTGCTTCACACAAGAAGGTTCAACGAGTAATTTCCATTCCGTTGGAACAATTGGCAGATCCTCTACACGCCACATTTTATATTTTGCATCATATTCATCTGGTTCAGCCTGACGCAGAATATGCCCAAACCCCCATGTTACAATGCCATCCTTTGTTTCTAAATAGCCGTCACGCCGAGCAATCGGCCCCATAAGGCACTTGGCGATTTCCGCCCCCATGCTCGGTTTTTCGGCAATATATAATCTCAATTCACGCACACCTCGTCAAATTTCTGTACATTGTTCATTTAAAGAAAAGCGAATAAAGCCCATATATCATAAGAAATATCCATACAAGCACAACAATGGATATTGCTACAAGCAGATATGGCATTTTCTTTCCCAGCCAATCTGCTTTTTCTTCGCTCTCCTGCCGCACAT
>JBAYAD010000082.1:0-10363 GCA_041669965.1 Selenomonadaceae bacterium | reverse complement strand
GGAAATGCAGGAAACTCTGGCAAAGGCAATTGATAAATTGCCGGAAAAAGAAAAAACAGTTATATCTTTGTATTATTATGAAGAATTAACGCTAAAAGAAATTAGTTTGATTTTACATTTATCAGAGGCAAGAATATCACAGCTTCACACGAAAGCTGTTTTTCGTTTACGTGGGTATTTGTCCAGAACAAAGTCGAGTTTAATTTAGAAAATCAAGGTGTTACGGCGATATGTGTAGCAGCAATATGAAATATGTGATTCAGGGAGGTCTTGTCATGGATGAAAATAGGCTGGTTCCACCCATTGGTGGAAAGGAGTCCGGATATTTATTTGAGTTCAAAAGCGAAGGAGTTTTTTTAACAGTATATCCTTCTGCTGATTCGGGAATATTGTTTGAACTTTCGGATATGTTTAAAATTTTACAAGAGCATAGCGTCGTAGACTATAAAATAGAAACAGTAACAAAAGTTGTACGCGAAGCAGATGGAAAACCACAAAAAGTTGCTGATGGGTTTGGGAATGTTGTTATGGATGATGCTGCAGAGAACAATTCTATTGCAGAAGAAGATCCTAGTGAATCAAAGAAAATGGAATATGCAAAAGTAAAGCTGGATATTAGTAAGAATCGCATGGACGTCAGAGTGCATATCGATATGAAAGATGGCTTGCAAAAACCGACAGAAGATATTGTATTGAACGCACTGCAGGAAAAAAACATTGTTTTTGGAATTGATAATGAAGCTATAAAGGCAGGCCTTGAAGATGGTATTGATTTTGTTGCAGCAAAAGGTATCCAGCCGATTAAGGGAGAAGACGCCCGTATTGAAAAGAAAATTGATTTTGGCGAAAAAGGACGTCCTGTAGCAAATGATCTTGATCAGGTGGACTATAAGAATCTGAATCTTTTTGTCCTTGTGAAAAAGGGCGATCTTTTGGCTGAACGTATTCCGCATACGCATGGAACGGTAGGAAAAAACATTTTTGGTAAAGAGGTTGCGGCAAAACCAGGAAAGCCCAAGCCATTGCCAAATGGCAAAAATACAGTTGTAGTTGAAGAGAACAAGATAGTAGCCGATATTGATGGGCAGGTTATTGATGCTGGAAATAAGCTTTCAATTGATCCACAGCTTCAAATTTCAGGTGATGTTGATATGTCAACAGGAAACATTGATTTCACAGGAATTATACAGATCAGAGGCAGTGTACAGGCTGGGTTTACAGTGAAGGCTACAGGTGATATTGAGATTAATGGCATGGTTAGCGGCGGAATGGTTGAAGGGCGCAATATCTTTATTAAAGGTGGTGTGCAGGGAATGAACCGCGGTGGGCTGAAAGCAGTGGAAGATATTCGTGCAAGCTATGCCGAAAATGCACAAATTACGGCTGGTGGGACAATTGTTATTTCAGATGTTGTTCTGCATTCTGAACTTCGGGCCGGTAAAAAAATTATTATTGAAGAAAAACGTGGACAAGTTACAGGGGGAAGCCTTGTAGCAGGTGAGTTTATTCGTTTGAAGACGGCGGGTAATCTAATGAATGTATCGACACGACTAGAAGTTGGTGTAAATCCGACACTGCGTATAAAGTATCAGGAAGTATGCGAAGAACTCATGAATGCAAAAAAAAGATTGAGCCAGTTGAACAAAACACTGAATACTTTGGGTAAAATAGATATAAGTAAGCTTCCTCAGGATAAAATTGATAAAATTGGTGAGCTTACTCGGTCACAATTTCCTCTGGCTGGTATGATTGAGCGTGATGAAAAGCTTTTGCAGGAACTGGAAACAGAGATGCGTAGTATGAAAAAAGGAAAGATTTATATAGCGGGCATTGCTTATCCGGGTGTTAAGATTATTGTGAATTCAGTTATTAAAAATCTTCAGGCAGAAGAACAGCATTGTAGTTTTTATTTAGATGATGAATCTATACGTTTAGGCGCATATTAAGCTATATGTGCTGGTATGTATAGGTTTTTGTTGGAGGGTGAGTATTATGGATCTTAGTCCAATGAATTTGCAGGTAATGATTCCAAGATCGAATGACGCTAGTCAGGTGCAGCATAATTTAAATCAACAGACAGCCGTGCAGCAGGATTTTGAAATGATTCGGCAGAAAGCAGACGATGCGCTTAAACAAAAACAAGTGCGTGCGCGGGAAGAAATGGAAGATGGCAAGATTAAAGATGATCAGGATCACAAGAAAAAGCAAGGTCAGGGAAAAAATGGACAGGCAAAACATAAAGTACAAAGTATGGCACCAGAACAAGCTAAGGAAAAAATGGCTGTAGATGTTTTTCGAGGACATAATATTGATATAAAATTGTAACAGATATCAGAGGTAGAGCAAAATGGTTACGGAAATTATGGGATTTTTAATTATTATAGGAGTGCTGCTTGTTGTGGTTGTACGCCGTCAGATGCAAAAAAGTTTGGAAAAACCGGAACAGATTAATGCATCTGTTGCAGCACTTCAATCTGAGTTGGAAAATGCGGGGGATGCTATCATCAAACGTATAGGAACACAGGTGGATCGACTGGAAGACCTTGTAGCACAGGCAGATGAAAAAATTGCTGTTTTGGATGCAAAGCTGCAGGCATGTGAAAGTGTAAAAATAAATGCAGTGCAGGCAGTTACATCAGAAATGACAGAAACAGCAAAAAAAGAAGAAAAAGTTGCTTTTAAAGGAGAATTTGCAGAAACACTTGCTGCAGCTGAACGGGCTTCAGAGCGGCAGTCTATAAAAGAGTGCCATGTAGTGGGGAAAAAAATACCATCGAGCAGTTCAATCCAGGTTGCTTGTTTACTAGAGGATGGGTATTCCATCGAGGAGGTCTCACGTAAGACAGGTATGGGCAAGGGAGCAATAGAACTTATTTGTGAGATGAATCGGGTGCAAAAAAATGTGTAACGTAAGAAAGAGATGCTATGGGCTGCTGAGCAGCAAAAGGCATCTCTTTTTTATGGGGCTTACGTAGTAGACGTATTAAAAAAAGAAAGTAAGTAAAAATGTTTATTGAGGACTTTGAAAAGTGTGCAAGGAAAAAGATTGTAATCTTTTTGCAGGTATGATATAATTCTTTACGGTGTAAAAAACGCACGCATCTTGACATTTGCACTGTGCCACTTGTGGTGAAAGCAAAGGATGAGAGATGCGGAGGAAAACTAAAACAGGAGGTGCACCAACATGGCAGTTATATCCATGAAACAATTATTAGAAGCAGGTGTTCATTTCGGACATCAGACAAGACGATGGAATCCGAAGATGGCAAAGTACATTTTTACAGAACGTAATGGTATTTATATTATCGATTTACAGAAGACGGTAAGAAAAGTTGATGAAGCTTACAATTTTCTTCGCAGTGTAGCAGAAGAAGGCAAATCCGTTCTTTTTGTTGGTACAAAGAAGCAGGCACAGGAAGCTGTAAAAGATGAAGCTCTTAAAGCTGATATGTATTATGTCAACGAAAGATGGCTCGGTGGAATGATGACGAATTTCCAGACGATCCAGAAACGTATTACTCGTATGAAAAAGCTTGAAGCTATGGAAGAAGACGGTACTTTTGAAGTACTTACAAAGAAAGAAGTGCTTTCTCTTCGCCACGAAATGGAAAAGTTACAGAAATTCCTTGGTGGTATTAAGGATATGAACAGGCTTCCAGGAGCACTGTTTATTGTTGATCCACGTAAAGAAAGAATTGCTGTAGCTGAAGCAAGAAAGCTCAATATTCCAATCGTTGCAATTGTTGATACGAATTGTGATCCGGACGAAATTGATTATGTAATTCCTGGTAATGATGATGCAATTCGTGCTGTAAAGCTTTTGACAGGCCGCATGGCAGATGCTGTTATTGAAGGACACCAGGGGCAGGATGGCGATGCAGAAGAAGCTGCAGATGCTGTTGCTAAAGAAAACGAAGCTGAATAAGTAAAAATAAATATGTATGAAATGGGGTAAGGGTTTTATCCCTTACCCTTGCTTATATCTAGGAGGATTTATATGGCAAATATTACTGCTGCAATGGTAAAAGAATTGCGTGAACTTACGGGTGCAGGCATGATGGATTGCAAAAAAGCATTAGTACACACAGAAGGCGATAAGGAAAAAGCAGTTGACTTTCTGCGTGAAAAAGGCCTTGCTGCTGCAGCTAAAAAGGCTGGCCGTGTAGCTGCTGAGGGTGCGGTTACATCCTATATTCATGCAGGCGGAAAAATTGGTGTTTTAGTTGAAATCAACTGCGAAACTGATTTTGTCGCAAACACGGATGACTTTAAGAGTTTTGCTCGTGACATTGCAATGCAGATTGCAGCTGCTAATCCAGCATGTGTGCGTCGTGAAGAAGTTGATACAAAAGAGCTTGATCATGAACGGGAAGTTCTTCGGGAACAAGCTCTGAATGAAGGCAAGCCGGAAAAAATCGTTGAAAAGATGGTTACGGGTCGTATTGAAAAATATTATAAGGAAGTTTGTCTTATGGAACAGCCTTATATTAAAGATCCAGATCAAACAATTACAGATATTGTAAAAGCAAAGATTGCTAAAATTGGCGAAAACATTTCGATTCGCAGATTTGTAAGATATCAACTTGGTGAAGGTATTGAAAAAAGAGTAGATGATTTTGCTGCAGAAGTAATGGCTACAGCTAAATAATGAAAAGAGAACACTTTGTGTTCTCTTTTTTAAAAATAAAAAATAGTAAATAGGAAACAGGAATATAGAGCATAGTTGTAGAAACATAAAAAGATGGTTTAATTTGGATGGAGGGTTTACTTTGGAGACAGCGAAATATAAGCGTGTAATTCTGAAATTAAGCGGGGAATCTTTGGCAGGTGATCAGGGGTTTGGTATTAATCCGATTACTGTTGAGTCGATTGCTTCACAGATAAAGGAAATAAGAAAACACGCTATTGATGTTGCAGCTGTTGTCGGAGGCGGCAATATTTGGCGCGGATTAGCAGGTAGTTCAAAGGGAATGGATCGTGCGACAGCAGATTATATGGGGATGCTGGCAACAGTAATGAACTCTTTGGCGCTACAGGATGCACTTGAAAAGATGTTTGTGGATACTCGTGTGCAGAGTGCAATCGAGATGCGTCAGATTGCAGAACCTTATATTCGCCGGAAGGCAATTCGCCATTTGGAAAAGGGACGTGTTGTTATTTTTGCAGCAGGAACAGGAAACCCATACTTTTCAACTGATACAACGGCAGCACTACGAGCAGCTGAGATCGAAGCGGACGTTATTCTTATGGCGAAAAAAAATACGGATGGTGTCTATGATTGCGATCCAAATCATAATCCGAATGCAAAGAAGTTTGATAAACTTGAGTATATTGAGGTTCTGCAGCGAGGTTTAGCTGTTATGGATTCTACAGCTACGAGTCTTTGCATGGATAATAAGATTCCAATTGTTGTGTTTAATATTGATCATCATGAAAACATTTTACGTGTAGCACTTGGCGAAAACATTGGTACAACGGTAGGAGGAAAAAGATAATGATCAAAGATGTTTTTAGTTCACATGAAGGACGTATGGAAAAATCTCTTGAATCACTTAAACGTGAGTATGCTTCACTTCGTGCCGGGAGAGCAACACCATCACTTCTTGATAAAGTGATGGTCGATTATTATGGTGCGTCGGTACCCATTAGTCAGGTAGCAAATATTTCAGTTCCAGAACCCCGAATGATTATGATTCAGCCGTGGGAAAAGACAATGCTTCATGAGATTGAAAAAGCAATCATGAAATCTGATCTTGGACTTAATCCAAATTCGGATGGTACGGCAATACGTTTGTCAATACCACAACTTACGCAGGATCGACGTACAGATCTTGTTAAGACGGTGAATAAAAAAGCTGAAGAAGCAAAAATTTCAGTGCGTAATATTCGTCGTGATGCGAATGATGTTATAAAGAAGCTTGAAAAAAGCAAGGAAGTTACAGAGGACGAAGCGAAAAAAGCACAGGAAGACATGCAAAAGCTTGTTGATCTGTATATAAAGCATATTAGTGAAACACAAGCAATAAAAGAGAAAGAAGTTATGGAAGTTTGATATGGTTGATGTTATAGGTCGTCCACTGACAGAAGCTGAGGCTATGCTGCAGGTGGGGAAAATTCCATACACTGTAATGCGTACATATCCTACGCGTGATTTTTTTAAGATTGACGAGAACTGTCTCTACATTGTCCGTCAGAAAACAATAAATGATGGAACTTTGCAGCTTGTAGTTGCGGCAAAGATGCGAAAGGAGGTGTCTTGATATGGCTTACAAAATTGGCGATGAATGTATTTCTTGCGGTTCTTGTGCCGGGACTTGTCCTGTTGGCGCAATTTCTGAAGGAGATGCACACTATGAAATCGATGCTGAAAAATGCGTAGACTGTGGTGCCTGCGCTGCTGGGTGTCCGGTAGCTGCTATTTCAGCTCCTTGATGAAAGGCCCCTCTTTTTTAGTGAGAGGGGCTTATTTCTTGCATTTTATATGGGAGATTCAATATGTGGAAAAAATTTTTCAGCAAAACGGAACAAGAATTGAATACAAATAGAACAGACGGATCGCATTCTATTTACGACGGAGTGAATAAGGATTGTCTGCCAACGCATGTTGCAATTATTATGGATGGGAATGGTCGCTGGGCACAGCATAAAGGACTTATGCGGGCGGCTGGTCATAAAGCTGGTGTAGATACACTAAAGCAGATATTGAAAGTCGCAATTGATTTAAAAATAAAAGCATTAACGGTATACGCATTTTCTACGGAAAATTGGAAGAGACCGCATGCTGAAGTTGATTTTTTAATGCGTCTTTTTTCAGAGTATCTTGCAAAAGAAATTGATGAAATGGATGCAGATCATGTAAAGGTGCGATTCCTTGGGCGGATAGGTGAATTATCAAGTGGATTGCAAAATCAGGTAGAGAATGCTCAGATGCGGACAAAGGAAAATACCGGGGTCAGGTTCAATATTGCGGTCAATTATGGCGGTCGTGATGAGCTTATCCGCGCTGTTAAAATAATTGCAGAACAGACGGCAGCAGGAAAGTTGTCTGTAGATCATATTGATGAAGCCCAGATTGAAAAAAATCTGGATACGGCGGGACTTCCACCAGTGGATTTGTTGATTCGAACAAGTGGTGATATGCGTTTGAGTAATTTTCTTCTATGGCAGTCGGCTTATGCGGAATTTTGGTTTACGGATACAAATTGGCCGGATTTTGCGCCGGAATGTTTTGTAGAGGCGCTTACTGATTTTCAAAAGCGTGATCGGCGCTTTGGCGGGTTGAAAAATAAATAATATGGTGGGTGCATGCTTTGATTATAAGAATTGTTACGGGCATTGTCGGAATCGCGATAGCAGCCTATGTTATTCAGTATGGTGAATGGCTTTTTAGTGCAGTGATTTTGCTTTTATCACTGATTGGCTGGCATGAATTTTCTAGAGCTTTTGCAAAGAAAGGGTTGCGACTGGCATATTTCCCAGGAATGCTGGCACTTCTTTTTTTATGGGGATGTGTATGGCTGGGAAATACAGATGAAGTGATGGCCGTACTGGTTACTGCTGTACTGGCAATTTTAGCAAAGGCTGTATTTATGCATGCAAGTTTTTCGATTGAAGCAGCGTGCGTTTCGATTGCTGGTATCATGTATGTAGGGCTGCTGTTTTCGTATTTGTTGCTGCTTCGATTTATGGGAGCAGATACAAGTGTTACTTCTGTAGTTGGAAACATGTCATTAGGTTGTACGGTTTTATGGCTGGCACTTATTGGGACGTGGGCAAGTGATACTTTTGCGTTTTTTACCGGATCTTTACTGGGTAAACACAAACTTTGTCCGGGGATTAGTCCAAACAAGACGATCGAAGGTTTTGTTGGAGGATTATTGGGGACAACATTTGTTGTTATGGGAATAGGTGGGCTTTTTTCATTTTATCTTTTACATATGGCAGTGATGGGTATCTGCATTGCACTTATGGCAACTGTAGGAGATCTTGTGGAGTCTTCTTTTAAAAGATATACAGGGATAAAGGACTCTGGATCGCTCATTCCTGGGCATGGAGGGGTACTGGATCGTTTTGATAGTGTACTGTTTACAGTGCCTTTTGTTTATTATTATGTACAAGTATTCAATGTTTTCGGATAGGAGTAGATAAATGAAAAATATAGCATTATTAGGGTCTACGGGATCCGTTGGAACACAGACCTTAGCTGTGGTAGCTTCTCATCCTGAGTTCTTCCATGTTTCGGTACTTGCTGCGAATTGCAGCGATGAGCTTTTGGAAAAACAGATAAAAGAATTTTCACCGGAAATTGCTGTGTTGGCAGATGAGGCGGCGGCAAAACGCTTGAAATCACGTTATATGGGAAAAACGAAAATATTAGCTGGTCGTGCAGGAATTCTTGAAGCGGCTGTTTATGAGGGTGTAGATACCGTAGTAACATCAATGATGGGATTTGCCGGACTTGCACCGACAATCGCGGCGATTGATGCCGGGAAAAATATTGCGCTTGCAAATAAAGAAACGCTTGTTGTTGCTGGTGAGATTGTCATGCAAAGGGCAAAAGAAAAAGGTGTAACGATTTTGCCTGTGGATAGTGAGCATTGTGCACTTTTCCAGTGCCTGCAGGGAGAACGGCATGATACAGTTGCTAAACTTATACTTACGGCTTCGGGTGGTCCGTTTCGTGGAAAAAAGACACATGAGCTTACGAATGTGTCGATTGGGGATTGTCTGAATCATCCAACATGGTCGATGGGAAAAAAGATTACAGTAGACTCGGCCACGCTTGTCAATAAAGGTCTTGAGGTTATTGAGGCAAGATGGCTCTATGATGTAAATTACGACCAGATACAGGTTGTCGTTCATCCGCAGAGCCTTATCCATTCGATGGTACAGTTTATTGATGGGACGGTTATGGCTCAGCTTGCTTCAACGGATATGCGACTGCCTATACAGTATGCACTTACGTATCCACAGCGTGTAGATTCTGCTTTCAAGCGGCTTGATTTTTGGCAGATCCCTTCTTTTACGTTTGAAAAGCCGGATATAGATACATTTCGTGGCTTGAAGCTTGCGTATGAAGCTGGTACAATGGGTGGTACGATGCCTTGTGTTATGAATGCAGCAAATGAGATTGCTGTCGAAGCTTTTCTAGAAGGAAGGGCAGGCTTTCTCAAAATTTATGAGGTTATTGAAAAAACGATGCAGGTACATGAAAATAAACAGTGTCCGGCATTAGACGATCTTTATGAAAACGATGCATGGGCACGTAACTATGCTTTGCAATTGTTGAAGAAATAAGCAGGTAGGGTGGTGATGGTATGCTTCTTACGATTATAGCGGCAGTTTTTGTTTTTGGGATGCTCGTGCTTTTTCATGAGCTTGGTCATTTTGTTACAGCGAAACTTACCGGCATGCGTGTTGATGAGTTTGCTATTGGGTTTGGTCCAAAGCTTGTGAGCGTAAAATATGGGGAAACTTTATATTCAATACGAGTATTCCCACTTGGTGGATATAATAATATTGCTGGTATGGATCCAAGCGATACAGAGGCAGGCGAGCATGCCTATTCGGCGAAGCCGGTGTGGAAACGTATGGTTGTCATTCTTGCAGGATCAATTATGAACTTTATCCTGCCTATTATTTTGTTCTTTGGAATTTATATGATTTCAGGGATACATACACCGTCACCAGAACCTATACTTGGTGAGGTCATTGCGGGAAAGCCGGCAGCTGAAGCCGGACTTAAAACTGGTGACCGTATTATTCGTATTGACGGGCAGGAAATCGACTCGTGGAAATCCTTTGTTGAAGTTGTTCGTAATGGTGAGGGTAAGGTCTATGCAGTTGAGTTTAAGCGTGGTAATGAGGACAAAACAACAAGTCTTATTCCTGCTTATGATAATTCGGCTAAAAGAGCGATGGTAGGTGTACTTGGATCTGTTACAACAGAAAAGCCAGGACTGGTGAAGTCAGCACGGCTGGCAGTTCAGAATACAGGCTTAGTCATGCATCAGATGCTCAATGGACTTGCTCAGATTCTTACGGGAAAGACAGCGGCAGATCTTGCCGGACCACTTGGGGTGGCTCAGATGGCAGGTGAAATGGCACAAATTGGTTTTGTGCCGTTGCTGAACTTTGCGGCACTATTGAGCCTCAATCTCGGCATCATTAATTTGTTCCCGATCCCGGCACTTGACGGCGGGCATTTTGTGACACTTCTTATTGAAGCTGTACGTGGCAAACCAATGGGTGCGAAAGCAGTACAATATGCACAAATTGTTGGTTTTGTTCTATTGATGACATTGATGGTTTTTGCAACATCGCAGGATTTCGCTCGTGTGTTTTTCCAAAAATAAAGTAACTT
>JBAYAD010000081.1:0-10632 GCA_041669965.1 Selenomonadaceae bacterium | reverse complement strand
TGTATTTTTTCATAAATCCAGCGTGCTTCCGCGTCAATCCCTGGTAATGACTGCATGGTAATCTTAGCACCAGCCTCTCGCTTCATTGGCGTAACTGGCATAGTATATGCATCTACCTTATCACCAAATAAATTTTGTAAGCAGGCATATGAAGCATTAAGAAGTGTCTTTGTCGCCCGATAATTCTTATCAAAACTGATCACTTCGGGCAGCCAATCTCCTTTGAATATTTGCAATATTTCCTTTGGGCACGAACCACGCCATTCGTAGATTGTTTGAAAACAATCACCACAAAGCATCACATTGTTGCCAAAAAACAGTCCTGCAATAATACGATATTCAAACAGACTTGTATCCTGCATTTCATCAATAATCAAATATTTAAACTTTTCTCGCCAGCGTTTTTCTATTGATTGTTCTTTGAAAAGTTCATATACCTTAATAATAAGGTCATTGAAGTCCAGCGCATTCATTTGCTGGAGACAATCGTTATAGTTACTCACGAGCTGGTTGCCCTCTGTTAACAGATATTCACGCAGCAACTTTCCATGATTATAGGATTCATACACAAAAATATCCTGCATGCACTTTGCCTCTTCCAAAAACATTCTTGCAATTGTCTGTGTATAGTCTGTTGCAGCATTTGTTGAATAAATATCATATGCTGCTCTATAATGCTTGACGTCATTAATAAAACGCTGTAATAAAGCTATATTATGGTCATATACATTCAGTGTATTTATAATCTCTTTGCAGTCATCTTCATCAAATATCACAAAATCCATTGATATTTCCAAAGAATTTTTTGCCTCTGTTTGCAAAACATCATAGCAAAAGCTATGAACTGTTCGAATAACAACAGACTGTCCATTATGCTTCACCAACGGCATAATTTTCTTTTCCAGCTCTTTGCAGGCTCGATTCGTAAACGTCAGACAAAGTATCTCATCCGGCCTTGCCACTCCTGCCTGAATAATACGATTTACACGATAAGAAATTGTACTTGTCTTACCCGTTCCAGCGGATGCAGTCAGCAGGATATTATTCTCCAAATCAGCTACAACCTTTTGCTGCTTTTCATTCAGCATATGTATCTTCTCCGTTCTATATCAATAAAAACCCTTTCCCCTATTGTATTCTGATTATTACAATTATACAATAGAAGAAAGGACGTGACTGCTATGAACAAACCATTTCGCCGCTTGCTTGCCATCTCCGACATCCATGGACAAAAGAAACAACTACTGAATGTTTTAGCAAAAGCTGCCTATGATCCCAATAAAGATCAACTCATTATCTGCGGCGATAGTATCGATCGCGGCAATGACAGTTTTGCAGCTTTTGAAATCTGCCAATCACTACAGAAAAAAAGCGCCATCTATCTTAAAGGCAATCATGAAAGTATGATGGAACTAAGTCTACGTGATATGATCGAAAATCCAGGCTGGCAAAAAGAACCAGGCCGCAATATTACAATTTGGTCTACCTGCAATGGCGGCAAAAACACCATAGAAACACTCGCCCAATTATCAACGACAAAACTCATACAGCTTTTTTTCTACATGCGAAATATGGCGTGCTATTTTACCACTGATTCTTATATTTTTTCTCACGCCGGACTTAACCCATCGAAATCTCTGGATGAGCAGACCGAAAACGATCTTATCTGGGGAACCCGTCATTTTTACGAAGCACCTGCCTATAAAAATCATACTGTAATTTACGGACACACGCCAACTTTTTATTTGCCAGGCACAGATAAGAACATTGCCAAAGCTTCCATCTGGCACGACACCATTCACAAGGATAAAATCGATATCGACTGTGGTTGTGTTTTTGGGGGTCGCCTTGCTTGTCTTGAACTTCCTTTATTAAAAGAATATTATAGTGACTAAATACTACAAAAACGATTTGCAAAAGCAAGAAAAAGCACTCAAATAAAGAAATCGCATCTATACAATATCCTTTGCACAGGTGCGATTTTTTACTCTATACATTTATACAAATAGTTCTTTTGTCTTTGCCGCAATCCGCTTACCAAATACATGGAAGAGCTCTTTGTTTTCTTCAAACGTATCACGCCAAGCAGCTGCCCCAAGATGCAGAAAAGGCTGTCCAAGTGTCGTGCCGCCCGAGTATACCATCATCCCTTTGACCATCATGTGCTGCACAAGTGTCAGTATTGCAATATCCGCACCACCCTGTGGTACGTTTGCTGTAGCGAAAGCTGCGCCAAGTTTTCCCGATAGATTGTATTTACCGCCTTCATCAAACCATTTCTTAATCTGCCAGCACATATTTGCATAATACGTCGGTGTCCCAAAGATAACAGCCTTACTTTCATTGATGCAGTCAACATCCACATGATCGACATCAAAAAGACATACTTCAATACCTTCGACCTCTTTCATACCAGCTGCGACGATTTCTGCCATTGCCTTCGTCTTACCCGTCTTGCTATAATAAACGATTGATATTTTCATTTTGTAAAGCCTCCACTTATTAATAAAATCCTTCTTATATAATCTTTCATCTACCGATTTAAGAAAAGAAAGCTGCTAAATTCCATAGCAGCTTATCTTTATTTTAGATCATATCTTTTTTTATCATATATTCAGCAATCTGTAAAGCATTGAGTGCAGCACCTTTACGAATCTGATCACCTACAACCCAGAAATTAAGACCATGCTCAATTGAAAAATCCTTACGAATCCTACCGACTTCGACCTCATTCTTTCCTGATGTCATTAGTGGCATTGGATATTCCATTTCATTCGGATTGTCTTTAACAATAACACCAGGAAACGCTGCAAGTGCTTTTTTTGCCGCGTCAACACTCAATTCATCCTCAAGCTCAACATTAACAGATTCAGCATGACTACGAAATACCGGTACACGAATCGTTGTTGCTGTGATACCCATCTTATCATCTTTCATGATCTTATGTGTTTCATCAATCATCTTCATTTCTTCTTTTGTATACAAGTTATCCTTGAATACATCAATCTGCGGAATTAGGTTGAATGCAATCTGATAATGCTTTGGCAAACTTGCACCAGGCAGGATGTTTGCTACGATCTCTCTGCCTTCTACGATTGCCTTAACCTGATCTTCAAGCTCTGCCATTGCTTCCTTGCCACCACCGGATACAGCCTGATATGTTGATACAACGACACGCTTAATCTTTACCTGATCATAAATCGGTTTCAATGCCATAACCATGATGATCGTCGAACAGTTTGGATTTGCAATAATCCCTTTATGCTGTGCAATTGCTTCAGGATTAACTTCCGGCACAACAAGAGGAACCTCCGGGTCCATGCGAAATGTACTCGAGTTATCAATAACAATAGCACCTGCCTTCACTGCAATCGGTGCAAATATTTTACTGGCAGATCCTCCCGCAAAAAGTGCAATCTGCACATTTTTAAAAGAATCTTCTGTCGCTTCTTCAACTGTATAGTCCTTGCCCATAAAGTTAATAATTTTACCGGCAGAACGCTTTGAAGCCAGCAGCTTCAACTCAGCAAAAGGAAAATTTCTTTCCTTAATCAAATTTAAAAATTCCTGTCCAACAGCTCCTGTTGCTCCCAAGATAGCTACATTATATTTTCTCATTACAAAACGCCCTCTCTTTTTAATCTAATAATTTTTCTAAACCTATGACAAGTCCTTTAAGCGAATTTACTTTTTTACAAGCCATAACAACACCTGGCATAAAGGATTCTCGATTGATTGAATCATGACGGATCGTAAGTGTCTGCCCCAAGCCACCAAAGATGACTTCCTGATGAGCAACATAGCCCGGCAAACGAACACTATGAATATGAATACCATCAACATTCGCACCACGAGCACCCGCCACTTTTTCAACTTCATCTGGATGGCCTTGCTGCATGCTAGTGCGAACTTCACGAATCATTTCAGCAGTCTGAAGTGCTGTCCCCGATGGAGCATCCAACTTCTGATCGTGATGCAGCTCTATAATTTCTACATTTGGCATATACCTTGCTGCCTGCTTTGCCATGACCATCATGAGCACAGCACCAATCGCAAAGTTAGGTGCAAGAAAAGCTGGTGTATTATTCTGTTCCGCCAGACTGGCAATTTCTGCTTTGCATTCATCCGAAAGACCTGTTGTTCCTATAACCGGAGAAACACCATTTTTCAATGCAATACAGGCATCATTAAACACAATATCAGGACGAGTAAAATCAACCATGACATTGGGCTTGCTTTCCTTCAGTGCCTTGTCTAAATCATCGCGAACAAGTATACCATTCTTGCCACTACCAATGAATTCACCCGTATCCAGACCACTCTTTATATCAACTGCGCCAACGAGCTCCAGTTCAGGATCTTCACTGACCGCCTTCAAAACAGCCTGTCCCATTCTACCGCATGCACCACTAACAAGTACTCTAATCAAAATATACGCCTCCAATTTTACCTATAAAAAAAGCCGATGAGAAAAACATCTCATCAGCTGCAATTATACCATATCAGCTTCAGGTGAGATAGCACTCCATCAAATCGATGACAGTATACTATCTATTCGATAGTATACCAGCATAAACAAGCACCCTTGTTACAGCTTCGGCAGATAACCCTTTCACTTTTTTCCTCGCCTGTCGGCTCCTGAAAGCTACTTTTTTTATCTGCACCTCTATTTCATCCCTAAGTAGGATTTCCTAAAATAGGACTTTTATTTAGTTCTTGTTTATTGTATACCATGTCCAGTATAAAAATCAATATGTTTTCTTAAATTCATTGCTTTTTTCTGCTGCCAGCTTGTTTTTTCGCCTCTTATAAAGCCAAACAACCATATAGATTACCACTAAAGCACCAATAAGTATTTTTACTGGTCCAGAGCTATGCCCTGCATTAACAAGATCATAACCAATTGCAGCTTCCAGTGCTGTCGACGGGAACTTACCGATAAGATTCGCAAAAAAATAATCACGCAAACCAATCTTGCTGACAGCACCTAGTGCAGTAATAATCCCAGACGGAAAATACGGGATAATCCGGGCAAAAAGCATAACTTTAAAGCCCTTGCTCCCACTAAATTCATCAACTTTTGTTAAATATTTGCTTTTTGCAATAAGTTTTTCAGCTGAAGAACGTAATACACTGCGCATAAGCAAAAAGCTCAACATAACACCAATGGTTTCTGCTATCCATGAAAGAATAATCCCTTCAAACAAGCCAAAAACAACAGCATTTGCCGTCGAAAAAAAAATTGCTGGTAAAAAACCAAGTGCATTGATTATTACACAAAGTAAAAAGGCAAATATAACGGCCCAGGACCCAAATGACTTAATATAATCAACTGTCTTCTGTATATCTCCGCTCAGCATGACACGCCAAAGCTTCATAAAAAACTCCGGGTTCAGACAAAAAATAATCCCAATAAGTACTAGCAGTAATAAAACTCCAATACACTTAACCGCTTTTTCAGATTTCAACCATTCCACAAAAAGCTCCTCCAAACTCTAAACTACAAGATTAATTCATTATATACCATACTGCGTGTAAAAACGATGGAAAAGCAATTCTACTATCATGTATCCGTTATTTTCACAAAGTGTTTCTTGTACTGCAGCGACAGTACATATGTAACATATTGCAGCTGTGATGCATCTGTCATAGCCTCAATTGCTGCTTGACGTGCCTTGAGAAGTATATCAACATCCACTAAGACGTCTGCTATTTTTAAATCTGCTAAACCATGCTGCATTGCTCCAAAGAACTGACCAGGTCCTCTTAATCTCAAGTCCTCCTCAGCAAGTTCAAAACCACTCGACATCTTCTCCATGATCTGCAATCGTTCTTTGGCATTTGCCGTTTTTCCCGACGAAACAAGAATACAGTAGGACTGGTATGCCCCCCGACCAATACGGCCTCGAAGCTGATGAAGCTGTGCAAGTCCAAAACGATCAGCATTTTCAACAACCATAATGCTGGCATTTGGCACATTAACACCAACTTCAATAACGGTAGTTGCAATAAGCAGCTTCGTTTTATTTTCATAAAAAGCCTGCATTGCTGTCTCCTTGTCCTTTGCTTTCATCTTACCATGAACAAGTCCACAGGGAATATCGTGAAAAAGCCCTGCAACCAGTTCTTCATAAATTTCTTCAGCTGATTGTACCTTCAATTTCTCCGACATCTCAATAAGCGGACAAACGACATAAGCCTGCCGACCATTCTGGATTTCCTTTAGGACAAACTTATAGATAAGCGCACGCCGATTCGGTGTGCGCACAAACGTACGGATTGTCTTACGTTCCGGTGGTAATTCCCTGATAACTGATATATCAAGATCTCCATAGACAGTAAGCGTCATCGTCCGTGGTATAGGTGTCGCTGTCATAACAAGCACATCGGGTGTCAACGTACTTTTTTCCTCCAATTTTGCCCGCTGATGAATACCAAAACGATGTTGTTCATCTGTGATGACAAGACCCAGACGGGCAAAGTGCACATCATCCTGAATCAGTGCATGCGTCCCAATGACAAGATCAACTTTTCCAGCTGCAATCTTATCATGCATATCCTTATGTTTCTTCTTGGTTAGCTTTCCCGATAAAAAACCAACACGAATGCCATAGGATGTCAACATTTCAGCAAAAGCTGCAAAGTGCTGGCTTGCCAAAATTTCCGTTGGAGCCATGAGCGCTCCCTGATAACCGTTTTCTATAGTTTTAACAAGTGCCAGCATGGAGATAACCGTCTTTCCCGAACCAACGTCGCCTTGCAGAAGACGGCGCATTGGCACATCCCGTTCCATATCAATACAGATTTCCCGCCAGACCTTCTGCTGATCATGCGTAAGCGTAAACGGCAGAGCTGCCTTCACCTTTTGCACCAGTGCACTATTCATTAAATGACGAATACCCATCTGCCCTTCACTACTCTGTTTTTTCAAGATCATAAGACCACACTGAATTAAGAAAAGTTCCTCAAAAGCAAGACGTTCCCGTGCTTTCTTCATTTTATCCATTGTAACTGGAAAATGAATGTTCACGAAAGCCTCCTTACGCTCCAAAAGGTTATACGAATGCCGGACCACCTCTGGTAAAACCTCTGGCACTGCTGTAAGTCCATCAAGCACCTGACGAATAAGTTTACGAAAAAACTTCTGATTCAGTTTTTCTGTCGCAGCATAGACCGGCAATATACCACAATATGCCTCTGCCGGTTCATTCTTTTCAACAATTTCAAAGGAAGTCATCTGTGTCATGGCAAACTGCCCCCGCCCACCGTAGGCATATGCTGCCTTACCTGTAACAAAAACGCTTCCCCCAACCTTTAACTTCTTTTTCATAAAACCTTGATTAAACCAAGTAACCTGCAAGCAGCCTGTACCATCGCTAATCATTGCTGTAAGAATTCCCCTGCCGCGCTGTGCTTTCTTCTCTATAACATTCGTAATTATACCGCTTACCGTCTCTAATTCACCCACGTTAAGATCTGCTATACCTGTTATACAGCTTTGATCTTCATAGCGTCGCGGATAATATGTAAGTAAATCATAAATAACCGATATACCAAGCGCTGACAATGCCACACTTTTCTTTGGTCCAACGCCCTTTAAATATTGTATTTTTTGCTCAAAATCCATTAAATCATGCCTCTATTTATAATAAACAAATCTACACCTTCTCTAATATTACCAAACCTCGAACAATACCTCAACACATTTTCCTGAAAACATAAAAAAATGCCCTATGATGCTTGCAAAATAGCTTTTATTTTACAGCATCACAGGACATCTTTATTTACCTTTTATACTTACTTTGCAAGCTTCGGACCCGCATTTAAAATATCATCTGACATTTCACCCTTAAATTTCGTAACATTTTCACTAAAACGTTTTACAAGCTTATTTGCAGTATTCTTATATTCGTTCTTATTAAGCCACGTATTAGATGGTTTAAGGATTTCGGTTGGCACTTCCGGACACGATTTTGGTATATACACCTGGAAAATATCATCCTTTTCCCATTCAACTGTATCAAGCATTCCTTCAAGAGCCGCTGTTACCATCGCTCGTGTATATTTCAAATCCATTCTGTGACCAACACCATAAGCACCACCGGTCCAACCAGTGTTCAGGAGGTAAACCTTCGTGTTGTACTTATCAATTTTTTCACCAAGTAAACGTGCGTACTTAAGCGGAGAAAGCGGAAGGAACGGTTCGCCAAAGCCAATTGAAAATGTTGCCTGTGGTTCCGTAATACCGCGTTCTGTACCCGCAACCTTACTCGTATAGCCAGAAAGGAAGTGATACATTGCCTGTTCTTTCGTAAGCTTTGAAATTGGCGGCAATACGCCAAATGCATCTGCTGTGAGGAAAATAATCGCATTTGGATGTCCCGCAATACTCGGATGAATCGCATTCGGAATATTTTCAATCGGATATGCTGTTCTCGTGTTTTCTGTATAACGGGAATCAAAATAATCCGGCTTTCTTGTTTTTTCACTAATATAAACATTTTCAAGAACCGTACCATAGCGAATCGCTCTATAAATTTCTGGTTCGCTTTCTTCCGTAAGCTTTATGCACTTTGCATAGCAGCCACCTTCAATATTGAAAATACCATTTTCGCTCCAACCATGTTCATCATCTCCGATAAGACTACGATTCGGATCAGCTGAAAGCGTCGTCTTGCCTGTCCCGCTAAGGCCAAAGAAAAGTGCAGTATTACCATCTTTACCAACATTCGCTGAACAATGCATTGAAAGAATACCTTTCTGCGGTAAAATATAGTTTATTACAGAGAAAATCGACTTCTTCATTTCCCCTGCATAAGCCCCGCCGCCAATAAGCACAATTTTTTTCTCAAAGTTCAAAACAATAAACGTTGAGGAATGTGTCTTATCTTCCAGTGTATCTGCCTTGACACTTGGCATACAAATAACTGTAAAGCCTTCTTGTGAAATCGGTTTCGTTTTCGGCTTAATGAATAACTGTTTTATAAACAAATGCTGCCATGCTAATTCATTGATAAATTTAACCTGCAACTGATTTTCTTTTTCTGCACCTGCATAAACATCGGTTACATAAAGCTGATGGTCCTTAGCATACTCCTTCATCTTTGCATAAAGACGATTAAAGGTATCTTCTGTGCAGGGGGTATTATTGGTCCAGCTAATGAGATCATGTACTACTGGTGTATCAACAATGAATTTGTCTTTTGGTGAACGCCCAGTGTGTTTGCCTGTTGTTACGCAAAATGCACCTTTATCCGAAAGGAGACCTTCTTTGTTTTTGACAGCTTCTTCAATCAATTCTACAACGCTTAAGTCATGAGCTACTTTTCTTGCTACAGATAAAATATCTGCACTAGATTGTTGTGTCTGTAAATTGTTTTCCATGTCTTCTAACCTCTCAATATGATATATTAATAATACAATTATCAATTTGTATTATAGTTATTAATTTCTCCAAAAAGGAAAAAAGTCCTTCTGATTTTTAAAAAAATTATTTTATTCTTAAAATTAAGAATATCCTGGATAAATTAAAGGAATAAGACAATACTCTGCCTTATTCCATCAAATCTTATCATACTATCGTTTTTATAGCCTCTCTCATGTTTTCTTTTGCATATACACTCTTATGCAAAATCGGAATCTTACAAAGACTTGCCAGCCCTTTGGGTACCTTATTATTTATATTATATTTCGCCAGCGTAGTAAGCAGCACAAATTCATCTATGCCTTCCGTCGCGATACCCATCGCTTCAAGTACACTTGCATTGAACTTGTACGGACTTGCTGTCGAAACAATAACCATCGGGCGCACATCCCCTGTAGCCTGCCGATAATCCTCAGCAACCTCCCAGGCAACAGCAGTGTGTGTATCCGGCACATATTTCTGCATTTCATAGACTTTCTTTATACGTGATTTTGTCTTCGCATCATCGGCCCAGTTCGCCCAGAAAGAAGCCTTTATCCTAGTAAGACATTCTGCCCCTACATCGTACTGCCCAACACTTACAAGTTTTTCCATCCAACCTTTTACCTTCCCAGAATCTTTCGTCATATGATACAGTAAACGCTCAAGATTACTAGATATCAATATATCCATGGATGGTGTAATTGTCTTATAAAAATCACGATTACGATTGTAGATACCTGTTTGCAAAAAGTCGGTTAATACATTATTTGAATTCGAAGCACATATAAGCTTATGAATAGGCAGTCCCATGCTTTTTGCGTAGAAACCAGCTAAAATATCGCCAAAGTTTCCTGTCGGTACTGCAAAGTTAATTTCATCGCCATTTTTAATCCTTCCCGCTTTAATAAGGTCCGCATAAGAACTAAAATAGTAAACAATTTGTGGAACAAGACGGCCCCAATTAATCGAGTTTGCCGAGGAAAGTCTGACATTTTGATGATGAAGCTCTTCATTAAAAACAGCATCACCAAAAATTTTTTTAACACCCGTCTGTGCATCATCAAAATTTCCATTGACTGCAATGACTGAAACATTCCCACCGGTTTGCGTCACCATCTGCAAATACTGCATCTTGCTTACACCATTTTTCGGATAAAACACCACTATTTTAATCTGATTAACATCCTTAAAACCTTCTAATGCAGCTTTGCCTGTATCCCCGGATG
>JBAYAD010000080.1:0-10654 GCA_041669965.1 Selenomonadaceae bacterium | reverse complement strand
CCGCAGAAAAAGAAGGCGCACTCTCACCCGGTAAATTATTCACCACAGCGGCTTTTCTCCCCCAAAAAATACCTCTTTACTTTTTAAATAGAAAGAGTATAATGAGCTTCATCAAATTTTAATAACAGCTTAGTTCTTGATTCAAGAATTAAGCCGTTATTAAAATGTAGTTTTAGTATACGCTTTTTATGTAAAAAGTAAAGAGGTATTTTACAAAGTTATGATCGGACAGCATTCTCAATGAAATTTGTTTTTAGAAGTACCCATATTATCGGATTAAAACAATACATCATGGCTTTTTATTATCGTGACAGAAGCTGGGTGAATCCTTCATAGTCAATAAAGATTTTTTCTAAAGCAGAAACACATTATTTAACTGTTTTTGAAACGTTTCTTGACATGAGTATGGAATAGGTAATAATATGTAATGAACTTAACTGTATGAAAGTTAGTGGAATTATAATTTAGTGATGGGAAGTAATAAAATGGAAAAAAAAGTAAAAAAGGACTGTTTAAATTTAAGCGACAGTGACTTTACATATCAATTATTATTTTTGGTTTGGCTAAAAATTGGTGGCACTTCATTTGGTGGTGGGGCTGTTACCCAATATCTTATTCAAGAAAATTTTATTTATAAACATAAATGGATTACAGAAGAAGAATATGCAAATATTATTGGGATGTGCCAGATTACGCCGGGAATCAATATCATTGCCTATACAATTGTTATTGGCAAACAACTGGCGGGGTGGTGGGGAATAATTATTTCTGTAGCAGGTCTTATTTTACCAAGTGCAGCTATTACAGTAATAATATCAGCGATTTATGCCAATATAAGCCAATATACCGAAGTTCAATCCGGATTGCGTACGGCATTTGCAGCAATTTTTGGTGTTTCTTTGGCTACGAATTGGCGAAATGTAAAACCGATTTTGTTACAAAATAAAAAACGTGGATCATTGGCCTTCGCGGTTGTATTAGCTATACTATTTGGTAGTGGTCTGATTTATATATTTTTTGACGTACCAGTTGCTATATTATATCTTTTTGGTGGGGTTTGCGGAGCTTTTTCCTATAGATATATTTCAAAGCGAAAGCAAGAGGTATAAAAGATGAGCTGGTTTTTATTCTTTTGGGTTGTTTTGAAAGCAATTTTATTTTCGACGGGTGGCTTCGGACCCTTGCCGGCATTGCATGCAGATTTTATAGCAAATGGCTGGGCTACTGAGCAACAGTTTGCTGAAGCGTTGTCTATTGGACAGATTACGCCTGGACCTAATGGTTTATGGGTAGTCAGTCTGTGCTACTTGGTAGCGGGTGTTCCTGGAGCTGTACTGTCGGCTGTTGCACTTATAATGCCACCACTTTTTGTGGTTTTGGTTCAGTACTGTTATGCACGGATTAAGCATATTTCGGCAATACAGGGAATTTTGGATGGTGTGGTTCTGGTCATTTCCAGTTTCAGTGTTATTGTGTTGGCGGGGGTATTTAAAAACAGTGGAATTGATGTAACCTTACTTGTTATCGTAGCAGTGAGTGCGATTTTGGCAGCAACGCGTCGGGTTTCGGTAAATCTCATACTTATCGCTGCTGCCTTGTTTGGTGTTTTGTTTGGAGGACATTAATCTGCTTTTTTTATTTGCTGTTTGTAACATCATAGTATTGTGAATGATATCAGTTTGGCCTAAAAACGATGAAATTCTGTTAAAGAATGTTATAAAATTAAAAATCATGAGGGTGCTTTTATAAGCAGCCTCATGATTTTTTTTTAGAAAAGTTCTTAAAATGAGCGTGAATTGCGATTAATTCACCACCAAGCAGGATGATTAAACTGCTTAAATAGAGCCAGGTTATTAGAGCAATAATACCACCGATGCTGCCATAGATTTTTTCGTAATTGGTAAACATGTTTACGTAAAAAGAAAACAATAGTGAGGCACTGAGCCAGCCAACTGAGGTGAAAACAGAGCCAAGAATAAGCTCAGCCGATTTTAATCTTTTATTTGGGACATAGGCATAGAGCAAGTAAAATGTGATCAGCATTAAAAAGAAGGGGATTCCATAGCGGATCGTTGCCCAAATAGTATAAAAGAAAGCTTCACCCCCAGCTAATTCAAACAGATAGGCACCAATGATTTTACCGAAGACGACTAAGATAAAATCAAATAAGATCATTAATGCTACACCAAATGTTGCAATTAGTGCAATTAGATAAAGTTTGGTAAAGTGGCGTGTTTCGTCAACCGTGTAAGCTTTGTTGAGACCTTGCGTCAGGCCTCTAATTCCTTTTGATGATGCCCAAAGACTGCCGATCATTCCTAATATCAGCAGTGTTTCACTTTTAGCTTGCACAGTCTCGATTAACAACTTTTTGATTAGAAGACCAGTATCTGTTGGTAAAAGGATGTTGATATTTGTGATAAATATTTCACTGGAAAAGGTAGTAAAGCTGAGTAGATTTATTACAAAAAGCAAAAATGGGAAAAATGCTAAGATCAAATAATAAGTAATTTGTGCACTCATTCCCGGTAAATCATCTGCTTTGTATCGAGTGAATATTTCTGCTGCATATTGAAAAAATAAAGAGTTTTTAATCATTTTGAGCATCTGATTTTCCTCCGTGTTCATATTTACTGTGTTTTGAAAATCATATCTATAGCATACCTGTTTTTTTAGTATTTGACTAATGAAATTTTTTTACAACTATGTTATTATTGACAATATTGTTTTAAATTTTAACAATGGTTAACTGTATGGTGAAACAAAGCAATGTTCTGGGTCAGATTTGTCCGGGTATTCCCTATGTTATTTTTCCGGGAAATGTTGGTGAGGAAAAAACACTTAGGGAAGCCGTAGAGATCCTTCAGGGCTGAAAGATAGTAAGTAAACATGAAACGGTATCTAAATAAAATAAGAAGTTTAAAATAAAATCCTTATACAAGCTTCATGTATTTAAAGCTTGTATAAGGATTTTTATAGTTGATTAAGTGGAATTATTGGGATTATTCCTGTCTTCTATATAAAATGAATTTTATGAAAACTGTATTTTGCCTAGTAAATACAGGGGATATGCGTATGGTTTCCACAGCTTGTGGAAGTTAAATGTCTAGGTGAAGTCAAAAAAGGATGATATTATGACATTGTAGCAAGCGAGGTGCAAGGTATTGGAGATTCAAAACAAAAGAATTCTAAAAATACTGGAACTGTTTGATACTGAGAAAAAGGTACTCGATGGTGCCAGTATGGCCGCCTTAATTGGTGTGAGCTCAAGGACAATACGTAATGACATCAAAGAGGCAAATGCATTACTGCAGGAACAAGGCGCGGTAATTCAATCGGAAACCGGTGTGGGGTACACACTGAAGATTTACGATGAGGTTCAGTATGAGGATTTTCTAAGCACACAGGGAAATGAAGGACGAAAAGATGGGCTTAAGAAGCATATCATTCCGTCAGATCATAATGATAGAATTTCCTTTATTATTGCGGAGCTTCTGCTGAATGCATTGCATCAAAGAGTTGTAACAGAGTCAGAGCTGGCTGATGAACTTTTTATCAGTCTTTCGACCTTAAAGAAATATATGAAGGACATCAAAAAAAGTTTGCGGCGATTCGGGGTTGAGCTTACAGCGGATCGAATGAATGGTATTCGTATTAAGGGGGATGAGGCACAAATTCGCTATTGTATTTCGGAATACATTTTTAATTGCAATGATCTGGTTGATCTTGCACAAAATGAATTCTACCGGGGGATTTTCTCTATGGAAGAAATTGAAAAAGTAAAACAGGTACTGTTCAATCTCATTTTGAAATACAATATTCACCTGACAGATGTTGCGTTTAAGAATTTATTAGTGCATATCACAATTACGCTTAAACGGGCAGATACGAAAAATACGACGGAATATAGTCAGGAAGAAATGCGATCTTTAGAAAAGTCAATTGATTTTACAGTAGCACAGGAACTTATAAATATCATTTTGAATCAGATGCATATTGATATTGTTAATGAAGTGTATTATTTGACACAGCATTTTATATCGAGCAAGAAATTGATGAGCAATGACGAAGATACACAGGTTAAACGTGATTATAGAGCTTTGGTCGACAATATTTTGTCAAAGATTCAAATGGATGTTGGCATTGATTTGTCAGGTGATGAGGAGTTGATTTCAGGACTTATGATTCACTTGGGAGCAGCGGTCAGCCGCTTGAAATTCAATATGAACATTCGTAATGATATTTTAGCACCTATTAAGAAAAATTATCCATTAGCTTTTGAAATGGCAGTGATTTCTAGTAAGGTTTTGAATAAGCAGGAAAAATTGCGAACCAATGAAAATGAAATGGGCTTTTTGGCGATTCATTTTGGCGCGGCCATGGAAAGGCGAAAATGCAGTTCCAAAACGGCTTTAACTGCTATTATTGTCTGCGGGACTGGTCTTTCAACTGCTATGTTTGTAAAGAGTAAGCTGCAGCGTAAGTTTGGCAAACGGCTGCAAATTCTAAAAGTAAGTCCTCTTTATGAGATAACTGAAAAAACGATAAAAAGTGTTGATTTCGTTTTTACGACCGTACCGATTAAGGGAATTTATTCTGACAAGATTATTAAGGTAGAGCCAATTCTAACGGAAGAGGATTTGGGGAAAATAGAAAATATAATTCTGCGTGACAAGGTAGAACTTGGAGCACAGTTTTTCAAAAAAGATTTATTTTTCCCAAAGTTGAAGGCAAATTCAAAGCTGGATGTTCTGGAAAAGATAACCGACCTCATGATGAAGAAAAATTATATTGATCAGGCAGGCAAGGATTCAGTCTTTGCCCGGGAACAGATGTCTTCAACGGAACTTGGCAGTCTTGTTGCTATTCCACATGCTTTAGAAAATCACAGCGAAGAAGCGGTTATTGCCGTAGCAGTGCTGGAAAGACCAATTCTTTGGGATAAAGAGAAAGTACAGGTTGTGTTTTTGTTGAGCATACCGAAAAGCAAGTGCCATGTGTGGGAGCCAGTTTTTGAGAGGTTATATCGTTATTTTATCAGTGACTTTGGCGTAAATACATTGATTAAAAATGCTAAGTTTGAAGTTCTGATGGAAAAATTAGGAGAATAGCAGATAAAGGGGTTAAGGCAGGATGTTAATGAGTTTGACCAGTGAAGAATTAGTTCGTCTAAATATTGAAGCGAAGGACTGGGAAGATGCTATTCGCCAGGCGGCAGATGCTTTGCTGCAGAATGGCAAAATAAAGGCATCATATATTGATGCAATCATAAAGACAGTCAAGGAAACCGGTCCATATATTGTAATTACAAAACATGTGGCTTTGCCGCATGCCCGGTCTGAAGCCGGGGCACTTGAAAGTGCGATTGGTATAGCTACACTGAAAGAACCAGTTGTGTTTGGCAATAAAGAAAATGATCCGGTTAAATATTTATTTTGTTTGAGTGCAAAGGATAGTGAGAGCCATATTAATGCTTTGGCTGAGCTGACCGGTCTTTTGGATCGAAAAGATTTTTATGAGTTTCTGGATCAGGCTAAAGATGCGTCTGAAGTTATAAAATATATAAAAAATTTGTAAGAAATGGGTGAAGAAAATGGAATTTAAAGGTTTAGTTGCCTGCCGTGCAGGCGTAGGATCAAGTTTGATGTTGAAGATAAAAGTGAATCAGGTGATTAGCGAGCATAAGCTGCCAATCAAAATTGAACATGGTTCGTTGGATTCGGTTTCTGGTTTTAATGGACAGTTCATTATTACTTTAAGCGATGTTGCAAAAGAACTTGAAGGAAAAAAATTGCCACAGAAAATTGTCGGTATCAATAATATTATGAACAAGGAAGAAATACTGACAAAGTTAAATGCTTTTCTTGCAGAAGTAAAGTAAGATAGAAAAGTAAATTTATAAAATTAATATTATTGCACTAATTCACTAATAAAACATGTACAAATTGCACATGTAATAGGAGGAAGAAATTTATGGATTTTTTAGTTAGTTTGTTGAGCAACCCGGCAATATTGTTAGGTATTGTCGCTTTTATCGGTTTGCTGGCACAAAAAAGATCAGGAACTGAAATAATTACTGGCTCAACAAAAACGGCTTTGGGGTTCTTGATCTTTGGCATAGGTGCTGGTACAATGACTGGCGCATTGCAGAAGTTCAACACGATGTTCCAGTCCGGGTTCCATATATCCGGAGTTATCGCTTCACCAGAAGCTGCCACAGCTATGGCACAGAGCACTTATGGATTTGTAACATCTTCAATATTGATTCTTGGTTTTATTATGAACCTTGTATTTGCCCGGATCACTCGCTTTAAGAACGTATTTTTTACAGGCGGACACAGCTTGTTTTTTGCTTGTGTATTGGGCTTGATTTTAAAATCCCACGGATATTCTGATGGTACGTCTATTCTTGCAGGCGGTGTTTTGTTAGGCTTTTTCTCGGCAGCATTGCCGCAGCTTTGCCAGCCGTTCATGCGTAAAATGACAGGTAATGATGATCAGGCTATTGGACATTTCAATATGATTGGTTATGCTTTATCCGGTTATATTGGAAAATTGTTTTTCTCCAAATGGGGCGAATAAACAACGGAACAAATCAGTTTTCCTGAGTGGTTATCCTTTTTCCGTGACTTCCTTATGGGCTGCGCAACCGTTATGACCGCGTTGTTTTATGTTTCAGCTATAGCAGCTGGCCCTGAGGTTGTTGGCAAGGTTGCTGGAAATACTCATTGGCTTGTGTTCCCATTAATGCTAGCTTTACAGTTTACAGCTGGTATGTCTGTACTGATGACAGGCGTTCGTATGTTCCTGGGTGAAATTACGGCGGCATTTGTTGCGATTTCAGAAAAGTTCATTCCTGGTTCCCGTCCGGCATTAGACGTACCAACGATATTCCCATATGCACCGACTGCAGTTATTGTTGGTTTTCTCTGCTCCTATGCAGCAGGATTGATTGCTATAACGGTCATGGTAGTGTTTGACTTCCCGGTTGTTATCATTCCGGCAGCACATATTTGCTTCTTCTCCGGTGGTACAGCAGGAGTATTCGGGAATTCGTTTGGTGGATGGAGAGGTGCAGTTGCCGGTTCCTTTACCGTCGGATTGCTTCTTGCCTTTTTGCCTTGTGTATTGTATCCGCTTTATGGCGATATGGGTGTTCTTGGATCAACGTTCCCGAATGTCGATTATAACATCGTTGGCATGGCGCTTAACAGTATATTGAATCTATTCCAATAATTATTGAGAATTTTTAAATAAAAAGGTGCTGTGCATAGAAATATGCGCAGCACAGGTTTTTAAGGAGAATATAAGAAGATGAGTGTAAGCAAAGAAGCTTTGCAAAAATATATTTTGGCTGAACTTGCTGAAGTAGATACTTTTGTCGGGCAGTTGGATTTTGATAGTAATAATGCTGCTAAGCAACTGATAATGACTGCGGAAAAAAATAAAAATCGTGTGCATGTGACAGGAATTGGCAAGCCAGGACATGTGGCCGGATATATTGCATCACTTTTATCATCAACGGGCACACCCACTTATGAATTGAATGGAACAGAAGCGGTTCATGGATCTTCCGGGCAGGTTGCTGCTGGTGATGTCGTTATTGCGATTAGTAATAGCGGAGAAACAAAGGAACTGCAGGCAACGGTAACTACATTGAAAAAAAATGGTGCTAAAATCATTGGTGTAACAGGCAACATGGATTCATGGCTGGCCAAAGCAGCAGATGTATTTCTGTTTGCCGGTGTGAAGCAGGAAGGCGATACTTTGAATAAGCCGCCGCGTGCATCGATTTTAGCAGAAATCATTGTACTGCAATGTTTAAGTGTAGCTTTGCAATATGAAAAGAAATTAGGATTGGAAGAATATGTGAAATGGCATCCGGGAGGAGCCATTGGAGAGTCTATAAATGAAGGAAGGTGAGTACATGGAAATAAAAGGAATTATTACGGCTATGGTGACACCGTTTGATGCGAATCAAAATATCAATGCGGCCGCTACAAAGCAATTGGTAGAAAAACTTATCAGTAAGGGTGTAAGTGGGATTTTCATTTTGGGGACAAATGGCGAATTTCATGTTCTCAGTGATGATGAAAAAATAGAATTTGCTAAGATTGTTATCAAGGCAGTTGCCAAGCGCGTACCGGTTTATGTTGGTACAGGTGGCAATAGTACAAAGCAGGCTATCGAACTTTCACAGCAAATGGAAAAAGCAGGTGCAGACGCTTTATCTGTGATTACACCGTTTTTGGTGCCAATCAGTCAAAGTGAATTAGTGGAACATTATAAGAAGATTGCGGCCAGTGTAAAGTTGCCGATTCTCTTATATAATATTCCAAAGAACACGGGTATCAATATTGATAAAAAGAGCGTCGAAGAATTGGCTAAAGTGAAAAACATTCTTGGTATCAAAGACACCAGCGGCGACATCAACAATATAGCAGATTATATCAAAGCTGGTGAGGGTCAGGACTTCCATGTTTTGTCTGGTTCGGATTCGCTGATTTTGAAGGCTTTGAAAATTGGCGCTGTTGGAGCTATTGCTGCAACCAGCAACTTGTTAACTAGCATTGATGTTGCCATCTATAAAAACTTTGTGGCTGGTGATCTTAAAGCGGCGCAAAAGAATCAGGATGCCATTGAAACGTTGCGGGCTGTTTTAAAGCTTGGTACAGTGCCATCGGTAATAAAACGTTCTGTGACATTATCGGGTATTGATGTTGGAGCTGCTCGTTATCCGGTTAGTGTAACAACGCTTGAAGTCGATGAAAAAATCAAAACGATGCTGACCTATTATAAATTATCTTAAAAATAAGCTGTGCTTTAATTGTTCAACTTTTGTCACCAGCTGTTGTTATACATATGGCGAAGAAGATTGTTGACATAGCAGCACAAAAATACAGGCGGAACAGTTTAAGTGGTTCTACCTGTATTTTTGAGCCATTAAAGCAAAAGGCAGAAGTATGGGTTTAACTATAAAATTTGAAAATGTCGCAACTAAAAATAAGGGGATAAGTATTATGTGGAAAAAATTAGAAAATTTAAAAGCAATATATGAAAGCGGTATGGTTGTAATCGTTCGTTCGGATGATTCGGAAGATGCTTATAAAATTGCAGAGGCAGCGATTGCTGGTGGAGCAAGAGCGTTGGAAATTCCTTTTGCAGTTCCGGGAGTATTGGATCTTGTCAAAGGTTTATCGCGTAAATACAGCAAACAAGGTGTTGTTATTGGTGTTGGCACAGTTTTGGATGCTGAAAATGCCAGTGCAGCACTTTTGGCAGGGGCAGAAATGCTCGTAAGCTCAAGCTTTAATGCGGATATGATTTGCATGGCGAATCGTTATCAGGCAGTGACGATTTCCGGTGCAATGTCACCTACAGAAATTGCCAGTTCTATGGCTGCTGGGGCAGATATTGTAAAATTATTTCCAGCTGATTTTTATGGTCCTAAATATGTCAAAACGTTACGGGCGCCAATGTCGACAGTGCCTATTGTTCCTTTTGGTGGTGTTACACCGGAAAATGTTGGTGAATGGCTCGCTGCTGGCTGTGTGGCTGTAGGGGCAGGCAGCTATATTACGAAGGCTCATAAAGCTGATGGTGACTATGCTAAGGTTACGAAGGCGGCAGAGACTTTCCTGTCCGCGATTAAAAAAGTCCGTGGTTAATTTTTAGCCAAAAGGATAGATTGGAATAAGTGCTTTTAAATTTAAAAGCAAAAAATAAGCTGGACTGTTGCGTTGAAAAAAAACTGCAGTTCAGCTTTCGATTTATAATAAAACAGAAATGCAGAAAAACATTGACAAAGGTCTGGTTTAGTAGTACGCTCAATTAGAATTTAATAGTTCCGGTAGGTAATGCTACCACAGGGATATGGATTGCTGCCGCGAAATGGTGGAGACACCATGAGCAGGTTTGAACAGGCGATATCGAAAAACAAGGTATCATCTAATGTAATTTCACTGCCCTGTGAAGTTAAAGCTCAAACGGTGGCGGTTCGCGCAAAAGATATATGCGTGACTGTATTTATGAGGGATTTTCCCATATCATTGTTTGTCTTTGGTATGGGATTTTTTGTTGCCGGAAAATCGTAGATTGATAATAAAGTGAGGTGAGAAAAATGGACGCAGGTGGTAGTAGCAGCGGCACAGGACCCAAAAGGCGAAATAGAGGTAAAAAGGGACGGTGCAGGTTTTTATATCTGCGTTCGTTTTTTTACCTTGTAATGTAGGATGTAGTATTTTTGGTCTTGTGTCTTTAGCTTGGGTTATCCCTGATATTGAAGTAATGTTCTTGAGACTCTGTTTTCTTGGGAGTCGAAGGACATTCAAATAAGGAGGTATTCTCTATGGTAGAGGTACAGGTTTTGGGTGAATTTTATTTTAGCCGGTTATTAGGAACGCCTATTTATGATAAAAGTGGCTGTAGTATAGGGGAAATAAGAGATGTAGCGGTGCGGTGGGAAAGTGCTTATCCTAAAATTGTGGGAATTAAGTACAGAAAAAATACGCATCAATTAATTTCTATAGATCAGATTGAACATTGTAATTACAAAGAAGTAAGATTAAAAGAAAGTTTTATTATAGAAAAAACGATTGTATTGCATGAAAATGATATTTATATTAGTAAGTGGTTGTTAGACAAGCAAATTATT
>JBAYAD010000079.1:0-10707 GCA_041669965.1 Selenomonadaceae bacterium | reverse complement strand
TCCCAAGCTTTCCCTTAATGCCATCGTCAGGTTAAAACCTTTGCTGATCACTTCCTGCGTGAACTTTTCAATCTTTGCCATATCACTAAAATCTGTACCATGCCAGCTGCTACCAATTTCAGGCTCTGTTTTTTTTAAATTTATCGTAGCGGATGGAGTTAATTTGAAATTGTCTAATACACTTTGTATTTTTTTTATGTCATCTTTTTGCAAAAGTGCATTGACTACGATGCAGGGCGTTTGTGTCTGCATTGGCAATACGCTGATGATGAGATCAATCGGATTATGAGCAATAAATTTTCCCGCATGCAGAATAGAGCAACAGCCAACAATCTGCAATACATCAAATTTATTTTTAAGCTGCACCATTAAGAGTTTAGCCGAAGATACTCCCGTGCTGCAGACAACAATCGTTCGTATTCTTTCTTTACCAAACAATGTTTCATAGCTCAATTGGAAATAGAGGACAATATAAGAAATTTCTTCATCACGAAGATATATATTGTATCTGCCAAAAACATCATAGCAAATCTGCTTTACAACATTAAATAGTTCACCGAAATGATGCAGTATATCATCCAGCAGTGGATTAACGTTAACCATATGATATTGCTTTTTTACAAAAGCCCTTTTTATATGCATAAGAAGATTTTCATACAATTCGCAGTCTGCCGAAAAAGGTATTTTGGTATTATGACTTGTCTTTTGTATAATCTGCAAAGTTATTTTTTCAATATCAATTGTCGTTTTAATCTGACTATCTTTTGTAAAAGGCAGCAGCAACCAATTGAGTTCAGCTTCTTCTATATCTATATTAAAATTTTTAAATATTTTTTTTAACTCAATACTGAAAAAACGATCTGCATCATTTGATATTGCACAACTTCTCACTAAATCTCCAATGCCAGATTTATGCCGAATCTGATGTAATGCAACACAAATACGAATGAACACCTCAATGCTCCCTTTATCATCGAGCACATCTGTCATCTTATAAATATTTTCTAAAAGCTGTTTGCATAATTTACATAAACGTTCCACATCCTGCTTTTCTATGAGATACTGGCACATGACTTTTTGAAAAAATACCGGCAAAGAGCATTGCCGCAGCCCCTGTAAAATTTCTTCAATCGCTCTTACATCAAACATAGATAAAATAAAATACTCGATAGCCTGCCGTCTTTTAGTTTCTATCGTATTTATTTTAAATCCCCAATGTGCTTTTCTATCCAGATAAATATCCCATATCGCCAGCATATCTGAAATTGTATCAATATCTCTCGTTACTGTATTTTTACTTACATCCAGCTGTGACGAAAAATCCTGTATTGTAATAAATTCATTGCTTGTCAAAAGCATCAGTATAATATATCGGGTACGTTCTGTAGAAAAGATTCGGGTCTTTTCTTTTTCTTTGCTGAACAATTGCTGCAACTCATAGATATCCTTTGTGCTGCCAGAAAGTTTAAAACCATATTTGGGTATATATTGCACTAAAATATTGGCTGCTTCATCTTCTAACCAGCTGCGCAGGTTATTTATATCATATTTAATACTGCGATCACTTACATGATATTTTTCCATTAGTGCTTTCTTACTAATTGGATACGATGCAGTCAACAAATCCTTCAGTATTTTACAGCAACGAACCGTAAGCATTTAACATTCTCCTCTCTGTAGCAATTGTCATAACTATTATAATTTTCTATATTTATTATAGTAGCAAAACAATAAATATAAAACATGCATTGTTTGCCTCAGTAAACAGGCAACAAAAGTCTTTCCTGCAAAAAATACAATGATATAACTACACAAAAAAACAAAGCAGGCTGTAAACTCTCGTAAACAGACTGCTTTGTCTTTAAACTTATTATAACCTATGCCTATTAAATAAAAAACCATCAATACTTGCATCGGCGTACAGGCAAAAAATGAAAACAATGCGTTTCGGTAATCTGCCTTTCAAAAAACATTATAGACAGTACTTTTTTATCATAAGCTCCACACCCAGCTGTGTATTCGCAGCTGTTATCTCGTTCGCAACATTTTTTAAATCTGTATGTGCATTGGCAACAGCAACACCGATTTGAGCAAATTCGACCATAGAAATATCACTGCCTTCATTGCCAATTGCCATAACATGCTCGCGGGCAATTCCATACTGCTTGCAAAGAAACTCCACTGCCATCCCTTTGTTGATGTGCGGTGGTAGTATCTCAATGCCATGTTCCAGTTTACTAGCCACTTGATCAGCTCCTGCGTTGATCAATTTCAGGCTTTCTTCTGTTTCACTATTTGACAGACCAGGAATAAAGATACGGTATATTTTCTCTGGAATTTTTGTGTTTCGATTAATTTCTATTTTATGATAATCCACTTGAAAATTTTCAGCATACCGCAGAGTTTCTGCCTTTATTTCATTCACATATAACGTACTTTTTCCATAAATCTTTATATAGCGCCCTTCAAACAGCTCATAGATTTTTTGGCAGATCTCATCAGAAAGACTGCACTCAAAAAGTTGCTTTGTGTTTTTCACATCAAGTATGTACGCTCCACAAAGAGCAATAATCGGAGCGGGGTCCAAACAAAGCTGCTTATAATAAGGCATCATCGCGCAGACCGGACGAGCCGATGCTAAAATCACCTTGATACCAACCTCCGCACTTTGCTTTATTGCTGCCACCGTGCTTTCCGGTATTTTATTTTCATCATCCAGTAAAGTTCCATCCATATCTAACGCCAGTAATTTTATCATCAACTATTTTCCTCCTAAAAATTTATCAGCCTGCCTTTAACGGTTTTTCTAACGAAGCTCTTACGGTTCTTCCCGCTGCTCCTACCATTGATTGGAAAATGGTTTCGCCATAACACCAATATATACTATCTTCTTTGTTACTTCAATAATTTATTTTCTAAACTGCTTCGTTGCACACCAAGACAAAATGACCCCGGTTACGTAAAAAACAATTTTACATAACCGAGGTCATTTCTCATTTTCTATTCATTTTATTAGTTGTTGCACTTCATTTTGCAATCCAAAATTTAAAAAGCTTGCATTAATACAAGCCTAATGGAGCTTCACTTAAACTGATAAAAATATTCTTTGTCTGCGTATAGTTTTTAAGAATCATTTTATGAGTTTCGCGACCAATACCGGACTTCTTATAACCGCCGAACGGTGCATGAGCCGGTAAATTATTGTAGTTATTAACCCACATACGACCAGTTTCAACAGCCTGTGCTACACGGAATGCGCGATTGATATCTTTCGTCCACACTGCACCGCCAAGACCATATTCACTGTCATTTGCCTGTTTAATAACTTCTTCTTCTGTATGGAACTTAATAAAGCAGACAACCGGCCCAAAGATTTCTTCCCTTGCAACACGCATATCATTCGTTACATTTCCGAGAATTGTCGGCTGCATAAACGCACCCTGATCAAGATCTTTTCCCGTAGCTCGTTTTCCTCCGGTAACAATTGCTGCGCCTTCTTCTTTGGCAATATCAATATACGAAAGAATCTTGTGGAGCTGCTTTTGGCTGACCTGACTGCCCAGCATCGTGTCTTGTTCCCACGGCAAGCCAATTTTAACTGCTTCAAATTTTTGTTTAACTGCAGCAATAAATTTATCATATACGGTATCCTGAACAAACACGCGGGCACCTGCACAACAAACTTGTCCCTGGTTAAATAAAATCCCCATGCACACGCCCTCAACGGCTTTTTCCCAAGGCATATCATCAAAGAAAATATTTGCGGATTTTCCGCCCAGTTCCAAAGTCGATGGAATCAGCTTATTAGCTGCTGCCTTTGCAACATCATAGCCGACTTCAGTCGATCCGGTAAATGCCAGTTTGCGGATATCCGGATGTTCCAAAATATAGTTTCCTGTTGTTGATCCACGGCCTGTTACAATATTGAGTACGCCTGCCGGTACAATGTTTTGTAAGAGTTTTGCGAACTCAAGTATACTCAGGGATGTTTCACTGGATGGTTTAAACAAGATACAATTCCCCGCAGCCAAAGCCGGCGCAAGTTTCCATGCAGCCATAAGAAACGGAAAATTCCACGGAACAATTTGTGCTACAACACCCAAAGGTTCTTCTAAAACAATACTCAACGTATCCTTATCAATCATCGTCGCAGTACCTTCATCGGCTCTCAATACACCGGCAAAATAACGAAAATGATCACTCGCTGCCGGAATATCGATATTCAAAGTTTCACGAATTGGTTTACCATTGTCTATACTTTCAATAAAAGCTAATTTTTCTTTATTTGCATCAATCGCATCTGCTATTTTTAATAAAATGTTGGAACGTTCTGCCACGCTTGTTTTTTTCCATTCAGAAAAAGCTTTCCAGCCTGCTTTTACCGCTGCATCAACATCTTTACGTGAAGCATCTGCACAAGTTGCTAAAACTTCGCCAGTTGCCGGAGAAACCGTATCATACGTTTTACCGCCTTCAGCTTCAACCCATTCACCATCGATCCATAATTTGTAGCTTTTATCGATTACGTTCTTATTCATATATACCCCTCCTAGATTTATGTATGTATAGCTCTTATATTGGTATCTTTTTTGCTGACACCGTGTCACTAATTGAAGTATAGCAAATAGTTGACATAGTGTCAACTATAATTTACAATCAAATTAGCTACTCCGACTGCGTTAAGGTATAATAATACTAAATCTATGCTACTATGGAGGAATTTATGACTTTTAAACGAGCTCGCACAGAAGCACAAATCACAAATCGGCAAGAAGAAATCATTAATGCCTGTGATGTACTGTATGGAAAATCGAATTTTGACAGTGTTACAATCAAGGCCATTTCTGAACTCACATCTTTTACCCGATCATCCATTTATAACTATTACAAAACAAAAGAAGAAATTTTTTTAGCTCTCATGCAGCAGGAATACGTTGATTGGTACAATGAAATCAAAACCAAATTTGATACTTCACCTTCACTAACCAAAGAAGAGTTTTGTCATTTTCTTACGTTCTCACTTACTAAACGCGAAAAAATGCTGCGCCTTTTTTCGATCCATCTCACCGCTATTGAAAACAACTGTCGAACTGAAAAATTAATTGAATTCAAAAAGAACGCAGCGATTATCTTCAACGTCTTTTGCGGAGGCATTGATAAGTTTTTTCCCAACACAACTATGGCGGCAAAAAAGGCCTTTCGCTCCGAATTTTTTATTTATATCTTTGGCCTTTATCCCTTCACCCATTTAAGCAAAAATCAAAAAACTGCGATGCGCAAAGCCCGCGTCATTTTTAATGATATGAGCTTTGAAGATCTTTGTTTTCATGGGATCTCTTTGCTTGCAGCCAATCTTGTAGAAAAATAATTCAGACATAAGGAGGGGCTTTTATGGAAATCCCTAGACTAGGGCATATTAATTTTTTAAATTGTCTGCCTTTGACATACAGCTTGAACTATGATGGATTTGATCAGGGCTTAGCGGTTTCATCAGACGTCCCCGCTGTGCTCAATGAAAACATTATTCAGAACCGGCTTGACGTAAGCCCGGTATCATCTATTATTTATGCCCGCAACAATGAAAAACTTTTGCTTATGCCAGATGTAAGCATTACGGCCGATGGTAATGTCCAAAGCATAATTTTAGTATCAAAAAAACCGATTGAAAAATTGAGCAGCGATAAGATTCTGTTAACAGCAAAATCAGCTACCTCACACTGTCTTTTGAAAATTATACTGCATAAAGCTTATGGTGCCAGCCCCCGGTATTATATTCGTGCGATTGATATGAATACAGAGCTTGACGGAGATATTACAGCAAAACTTTTGATTGGTGATGATGCGCTTTATGCAAAATACCATCAGCAGCCCGGTCTGTATTATTACGACATTGGCCTGCAATGGAAAAAGTTAACAGGACTTCGCATGGTGTATGCTGTTTGGGTCGTTAATCGGGAATTTGCTAAAAAAGGACCGGATCTCGTACAATACACGTATGAGAAAGTCACTGAGGGATTTAAGAACGGATATGCCAAAAAAAGGCAGGCAATTGAATCCGTTCTGGATACTAAACCATTTTCATTTGCGCAGCTGGATGAATATCTCGATGTGATCAAATGGGATTTAGGGCAGGAACATTTAAAAGCGCTTTTGACTTTTTATACGCTGGCCCATGACTTGAAGCTAATCGATCATGTACCGGAATTTGAACTAGCGGATATTCACCCTCAGTAAGCCTGACGAAAAAGAAGGCATACAATCTATACCTATGGTGATTTATCGTGCCGAAAAGAGGGATGCTGCACTACTAATTTCTTAGTGCAGCATCCCTCTTTTGCTTATTCCTGTAAAACTTTATCCGTTAACCGTAAGAACGCACGGATGGAAGCTTCAAGATCTTTTTCCGGTGTATCTTCCTGCTTGCAATGCGACAGACCATTACTTGACATCGCAAACATCATAATCGAAGGAACAAATTTTGCCATTTCAGCCGCATCATGCAACGGCCCGGAATACATCGTGGTTGCCTCACCCGTCTCATCTTTTACAGCTGCCTGACAAAGTTCCGTCAGATGTTTATCAAAAATTGTCGGGGGAATGCTCCACACTGGTTCAAAGCTCACTTCAACTTTATTGTCAGCAGCCGCTTTTTCACAAGCTTCATGCGCTTCCTTATAGATTTTTGCCAAAATTTCCGGATCAATTGATCTCTGGTCCAGTGAAATCCTGCAGGTACCCGGGAAGATGGTTACGATGTCTGGTGTAACACTAACTTTTCCGACCGTACAATAAGCGCTGTACTTTAACCCGATTTCACGAAAAGCCAAAGACGCCTGTGCGGCGGCTAAAAAAGCATCACGGCGCATCGGAATAGGCGCCCCTGAATGCGCTGGTTGCCCTTTAAATGTAATGTACTGGCGTTCACAGCCGGTAATTCCATAGACACAGGCAACGGATTTCCCCTGACTTTCAAGCACTGGTGCTTGTTCAATATGAAGCTCCAGATAACCTTTTATGTTTTTTGCTTTAAACTCTTCCCGTGCTTTAGGGAAGTTCTCAATTGACAAATCATACCGCTTTAAAGCTTCCAGAAAACCAATTCCGTCATTGTCTTTGAGTTTAGATGCCTCAGCGATATCAAGTGCACCGCTGACTGCCGACGAACCAATACAACTACGGCCAAAACGTGCGCCTTCTTCATCCGCCCAGCTTACAACGTAAAGCGTTTTTTTCGGTTTTATACCATTTTTTCCGTAGCGCTTGATTGCACCCATGCCGCTGATGACGCCCAGCGCACCATCTAACCAGCCGCCATTTGGCACACAATCCAGATGGCTGCCGATTACAATCGCTTCACTTGTTTCGCCTTCGATCTTTGCCCAGACGCTATTGGCTGAATCGACTGTAATTTCTGCACCTTCGGCTTTCATTTTTTCTTTAAACCATTCCTGTGCTTTATCCCATGTCGGTGTCCATGCAACACGATGAGCACCATCCTCATCGGCTGTCAGTACAGACAATTCACGTAAATCAGCAACTACGCTTTTTGCCGCTTTATCCAGATTAAATTCTACCATACTAAAATCTCCCTGCTCTTTATTTATTTTACATGTTTCAAAATATCTTCACTTTTATTTTTTGCTTTTCGCTCGCCCAGGCCAATTGCTTTCGTCGGACAGACAAGACGGCAAAGATGACATCCTACACAATTTTCTTCCAGCAGGACTGGACGTCTTTTCGTTTGCTCCCACAAAATAGCCTGATGCCCGGCATCGCGACATGATATATAGCAGCGTCCACAACCGACGCAAAGACTTTCATCAAAGGACGGATACAAAACAGACTGACGGTCAAGTGCCTCACTGCTTTTAAGCTGTGGCAGCGCCATGCCGACAATATCGGCAAGATGTTCAATACGCTGTTCCTTCATATACTCTGATAATCCTTCTTTAAGATCGTCGATGATTCGATATCCATATTGCATAACCGCCGTCGTAATTTGCACGTTTTGCGAACCAAGCGCAATAAACTCCAACGCATCCTGCCAGGTTTCAATACCGCCAATACCACTCAAAGATGCACCTTTAAGTGAAGGACACGCAGCCAGCTCACTGATAAATCGCAAAGCAATCGGCTTTATCGCCTTGCCGGAATATCCTGAAATGCTTGAATAACCTGCAATATTGGGCTGAATCATCCCCTCAGTATTTAATCCCGTAATGCTCTTGACCGTATTAATCGCTGCAATTCCATCCGCCCCGCCTTCAAGTGCCGCCCGTGCCGGCACTGTCATATCCGTGATATTCGGCGTCATTTTTGCCAAAATTGGCAGGCTTGTTCCTCTTTGTACCGCTTGACAAAACGACTTGACCAAAACAGGATCAACACCTACGTCTGCTCCCATTGCTTCTTTAGCCATTTGCGGGCAGGAAAAATTGCATTCGATAAGATCGACCGCCGCCTCTTCACACAAACGAGCCAGTTGCGTCCATTCTTCTTCTGTTTCACCCATAATAGAAGCTACAATAACTTTTTCCGGAAAATCCTGTTTAAGCTTCTTAAGCGCCAATAGATTTTCTGCCAACGGATGATCCGAGATTTGCTCCATATTGCGAAACCCGACAAAAGCAGCGCCTTCCTTTTCTGTGCTGTCAAACCGCGGTGAAACCTCCTGGGGCTGATAAAAGCCAATGGTTTTAAACACCACACCACCCCAGCCAACCTGCAACGCTCTTGCACACATTTCGTAATCAGCTGCAATACAGGAAGAAGACAAAAAAAACGGATTTTCACAGACAACTCCACAAAATTCAATTCTCAAATCAGCTGTCTTTATCATATTTTCTCCTCCCGCATAAGGAATCGTTTTACCTGTGCGGCAATTTCCTTCCCCTTCTTAACAGCAAAAACTTCTCCACCCGCATCACTCAGCAATTCTCCTGTAACAAAAACCCGCATCTTTTCCAAACCATACGGCTGCAGCCATTTGACATAACGCTTTGAAGAAATGATTCCTGCATCAAACTCCGCATAATTCAAATCCATTTGCTTTGTTGGTAACAGCTTAACCAGAATACCCATTTCTTTAATCAAGCTCAGTTCACTTTCAATTGTATGCTGCTCTATGCGACGCATCGATTCAATCTCCAAATTTTGCGGACTTTTATGCGGCCCGTCTATATACATTGTTACCTTTACACCCTGTTTAACAAGTTCAGCTGCCGCTGTCATGCCCGCAGGTCCGGCACCCAATATTACAACGGCTTTCCCGCAGCTCGGAACACATTGCGGCAAACAATGATGTTTTTTAGCATACCCTGCTAAATGTTTTTGCAGCAAGGGAATATCAACCGCTTTATCAATACGCTTGCGAATGCAGGCATTTTGACAATAAGCAGAGTCCTTACAGCTTTCTGCACAACTTTCTGCCAGGATATTATTTGCCAAAACGCTCCGAGCAGCTCCGGCAACATTTTGAAAAAAAAGTGAACGGATGAATTTATCCGGTCGGTTTTGCGCCGGACAGGCTTTGCTGCACGGTGCATCATAGCATAAAAGACATCGGCTGACCTCCTGCCGAATTGTAATATCACTGGCCTTCTGCATATTCATCCTCCTCTTGGCAAACAAGCATCCCTACACTTTGCGGCCTGCACATTTAACGAAATTGCCCCAGCCTGCTTTGCCTAAAAATTCTCCATTTTTATATACGAGTCGTCCCCGCGAATACGTTTCCGTAATATATCCCTTGAGCTGTACACCCTCCCAAATTGTATAATCACAGTCGGAATGCATTTTTTCATTGGTAATCGTAAAATCCAGTTTTGGATTATAAAGCACAATATCCGCATCAAGCCCCGGGACAATAGCTCCTTTTTCAGTACAGCCAAAAATTTTTGCCGGATTCTTGCAGCAAACTTCAATTGCCTTATGAAATGAAATCCGCCCTTTATTGGCTTCACTCAGCATATACGGATAAAGATTCTCTATTCCCATACAGCCATTGGGAATCTTTGTAAAATCATCCTTGCCCCAATCTTTTTGTTTCTGATTAAACGGACAGTGATCCGTTGCCACGGTTTTAATATAGCCGCGTTTGATACCTTCCCACAAAGCATCCTGACTAGCCTGCCCTTTCATCGGCGGTGAACAAACAAAATTACGGCCATCTTCCCGTTTATAAACATCAGATGTGAAATTCAGATACTGCGGACACGTTTCCGCATAAATTGTATAGCCTTGATTTACCGCTTCTTCCACGGCCTGCATGCCCTCTTCATTAGCCAAATGAACAATATAAAGTGGTGCCTGCAGCGTTTTAGCCCAGTGAATTGCCCGCTTATCAGCTTCCGCTTCAACCGCTTCCGGCCGACTCAGATAATGATACCAGGGACTTGTCTTTCCCTCTGCTAAAAATCGTTCAACATTCATATCAATAACATCCGGATTTTCAGCATGTACGGCAATTAATGCCCCTGTTTCTTTAGACCGCTGCAACGCTTTATAAATATCGGCATCATTCATCATCAGCCCGTCTTTTTTATAAACCATAAACAGTTTGTAGCTAGGCAGTCCGGCAGCAATAGCTTCCGTAAACTCTTCAAGAACGGCCGGCGTCAGATCCGTCAGAGCGACATGAAACGAATAGTCTACACAGGCCTTCGGATCACATAAAGCCTGCCGCGGTTCGACTGCCTCCCGAATGCC